>DATJEA010000109.1:0-5045 GCA_035497095.1 Acetobacteraceae bacterium
GCGAGGATTTGCAGAACCAGTTCAAGCAGGGCCGGCTGGGCATGGTGATCACCGCCCCGTTCCTGATCGGCCAGATCGCCAAGGAAGCGCCGACGCTGGAATACGGCATCGTGCCGGTGCCCAAGGGGACCACGCGGGCCACCTATGCGGTGACCGATTCGGTGGTGATGTTCAAGAACTCCAAGGTGAAGCCGGCGGCGTGGAAATGGCTGCACTTCCTGTTCAGCAAGCCGGCGCGGGTGGAGTTCAACAAGAACGAGGGCTTCCTGCCGACCACCAAGGCGGCCGCCGCCGACCCGCTGTTCACCAACAACAAGCGACTCAACATCTTCGTCGGCCTGCTGCCGGATGCCCGCTTCGCGCCGACCGTGACCGGCTGGGAAGATACCGCCAAGGCGGTGACCGACGCGCTGCAATCGGTCTATCTGGGCACCGCCACGCCGGAAGCGGCGCTGAAGACGGCGGCCGCCAAGGCCGACCAGTCGCTGGGTAAGTAAGCGCGTGGCCACAGCGGTCATGCCGGGTCCGCGCGGACCCGGCATGCTGCCCTGGCTGCTGATCCTGCCCAGCCTGGTGCTGGCGTTCGGGGTGATCGGCTATCCGTTCTACGAGATCGCCCGGCTTTCGGTCTCCGACGTGTCGCGCTTCGGGCAGTTGCGCGGCTTCGTCGGCTTCGCCAATTTCGCCAGCATCGCCACCGATCCGATTTTTGTCGCGGCCCTGGTGCGGACGCTGGTGTGGACGGTCGCCGTGGTCGGCGGTACCATTCTGCTGTCGGTGCCGGTGGCGCTGGTGCTGAACCAGGATTTCGCCGGGCGCGGGCTGGCGCGGATCATCGTCATGCTGCCGTGGTCGATCGCGCTGTCGATGGCGGCGATCGTGTGGATGTGGGCGTTCAATGCCGATTACGGCATGATCAACGCGACCTTGCGGCAATGGGGGATCATCGGCCAGTCGGTGCAGTGGCTGGCGCGGCCGGAGACGGCGTTTCCGGTCGAGGTCGGGGTGGGGATCGTCGTCTCGATCCCGTTCACCACCACCATCGTGCTCGGGGGATTGTCGTCGATCTCCGGCGAGATCTACGAGGCGGCGCGGATCGACGGGGCCGGGCCGTGGCAGGGCTTCTGGCATATGACGCTGCCGATGCTGGGGCCGTTCCTCAATATCGCCATCGTGCTGAACGTGATCCATGTGTTCAGCTCGTTCCCGATCATCTGGGTGATGACCCAGGGCGGGCCGGATAATTCCACCCATATCCTGGTGACGTATCTGTATGAGCTGTCGTTCTACCTCGGGCGGCCGGGGCCGGCGGCGGCGGTGTCGCTGGTGATGCTGGTGATCGTGTTCGGCGCCACCGCGCTGTATATGCGGCTGCGTGCGAGGGACGGGATATGAAACAGCGTCGCTGGCGCCGCACCGTGCTGGCCTGGGCGGTGCTGGCGCCGCTGGTGGTGGTCAATCTGCTGCCGTTCGCGATCATGCTGTCGACCGCGCTGAAACCCGCCGCCGAGGTGCTGGTGTATCCGCCGCGCTGGCTGCCGTCGCATCTGGCCTGGCATAATTTCGCCGATATGTGGAAGGCGGTGGCGTTCGGCCAGGCGCTGTGGAACTCGCTGGCGATCGCCATCTGCTCGACCGCGCTGGCGCTGGCGATCGCGGTGCCGGCGGCCTATGCGCTGAGCCGGCTGCGGTTTCGCTTCCAGCAGAGCTACAAGCAGTTCCTGCTGGTGACGCAGATGCTGTCGCCGGTGCTGCTGGTGCTCGGGCTGTTCCGCATGGCGGCGGCGATTCCGTATGACGGCGGCAGCCTGGTGGACACCAGGCTCGGGGTGATCATCGTCTACGCGACCTACCAGCTGGCGTTCGCGGTGTGGATGCTGGCGGCGTATTTCGCCACCATTCCGGCCGACCTGGAGGAGGCCGCCTGGATCGACGGCGCCAGCCGGGCGCAGGCGGTGCTGCGCATCTTCCTGCCGCTGGCGGTGCCGGCGATGGCGGTGACCGGGATTGTCACCTTCGTTGCCAGTTGGAATGAATTCACCGTGGCGCTGACCCTGCTGCGCGACCCGGCGATGATGACGCTGCCGATCAAGGTGGTGAACCTGGTGGCCGGGCGCTACAGCGTGGAGTGGAATCAGGTGATGGCGGCGACGCTGCTGGCGACGGTGCCGGTGGCGGTGGTGTTCACCGTGCTGCAACGCTACCTGGTGACCGGGTTGACGCTCGGCTCGGTGAAGTAGCCGGCGTGGAGCAGTGGCCGATCCTGTTCGGCGCCGGGCTGCTGGCCGGCGCGATGAATGCGCTGGCCGGCGGCGGCTCGTTCGTCACCCTGCCGGCGCTGATCGCGGCCGGGGTGCCGTCGGTGCAGGCCAATGCGTCCAGCACCGTGGCGCTGTGGCCGGGGGGTGCGGCGAGCGCGCTGACCTATCATCAAGGAGGCTTCCGGCCGGTCTGCGGCGTGGCGTCGCGGGCGCTGCTGGCGGTGACCCTGGTGGGCGGGCTGGCCGGCAGCCTGCTGCTGCTGTGGACCCCGTCAAGGGCGTTCGACGTGATCCTGCCCTGGCTGCTGCTGTTCGCCACGCTGGCGCTGGCCTTCGCGCGGCGGCTCGCGGCGATGCTGCGCGGGCGGATCGCCGGGCGGACCGGGCCGGTGCTGGCGGCGCAGTTCGTGCTCGGCATCTATGGCGGCTATTTCGGCGGCGCGGTCGGGCTGATGATGGTCGCGATGTGGGCGGTGCTGGGCGAGAGCGACATCAAGGCGCTGAACGCGCCGCGCACGTTTCTGGTGACCGCCGCCAATACCGTGGCGGTGCTCGCCTTCGTGCTGGCCGGGGCGGTGCGCTGGCCGCAGACGCTGGTGATGCTGGCCGGCGGGCTGATCGGCGGCGTGGTGGGGGCGCGGCTGGGCCGGGTGGTGTCCTCGGCGGTGGCGCGGGTGATGACGCTGGCGTTCACCAGCGCGATCACCGCGGTGTTCTTCGCGCGAGCCTATCTGGCCGGCTAGGCCGCCTCTTCCTGCTCCTCGGCGGCGCGGCGCAGGCGGCGGAAGCTGCGGGCGCTGAACGGCAGCATGCCGAGATAGACGATGCCGCCGATCGCCAGCACCGCCCAGGGGTCGGCCACCAGCAGCGCGGCCACCAGCCCGGTGCCGAGCAGCAGCGGCAGCACGTATTGCGCCGGCACCTTGAAGTTCTTGAAGCTCCACACCGGCAGCGTGGAGATCAGCAGCAGCGCGGTGCCGATCAGCACCGCGGCGACCAGCGGCGGGAAGCTGGCGGCGGTATGCAGCCAGTCCCAGCCCAGCGAGCGCGCCTCCAGCCCGATGAACAGCGGCACCAGCGCCAGCCAGGCGCCGGCCGGGGCAGGCACGCCGGTGAAGAAGTTGTAGGTGTAGGCCGGGTGCGGCCCGCCATCCAGCGCCGCGTTGAAGCGCGCCAGCCGCAGCGCCATGCAGACGGTGAACATCAGGCAGGGCAGGAAGCCGTAGGCGTGCGCGGTCTGCAGCGTCCACAGATACAGGATGAACGACGGCGCCACGCCGAAGCAGACGAAATCGGCCAGGCTGTCGAACTCGGCGCCGAAGCGGGAGGTGGCCTTCAGCAGCCTTGCCAGCCTGCCGTCCAGCCCGTCGATGCAGGCGGCGACCAGGATCGCCACCACCGCCTGGCCGAAGCGGCCCTCCAGCGCGAACCGCATGCCGGTCAGTCCGGCGCACAGGCCGAGCATGGTCAGCAGGTTGGGGATCATCCGGTTGAATGACGGGCCCTTGAAGCGCGGCCGGCCGCGCGGGCGGAAATGGCCGCGCAGGCGGTGGATCGGGCGCGGGATGAACGGGTTGCGCTCAGGCATCGAGGTCGGAGTCCAGCTCGGCGATCACCGTCTCGCCGCCGATCATGGTCTGGCCCTCGACCACCAGCGGGCGGATGCCCTCGGGCAGATACAGGTCGGTGCGGCTGCCGAAGCGGATGATGCCGAAGCGGGCGCCGGCGGTCACCGCATCGCCCTCGCGCGCGTCGCACAGGATGCGGCGGGCGATCAGGCCGGCGATCTGCACCACCGCCAGTTCGCGCCCGTCATGCAAACGGATCGCCAGCGCGTTGCGCTCGTTGTCCACGCTCGCCTTGTCCAGGCTGGCGTTGAGGAACTTGCCGTGGCGGTAGGCGATGCGGGTGACGGTGCCATCGACCGGCATGCGGTTCACATGCACGTCGATCACCGACAGGAAGATGGCGACGCGCCAGCGCGGGGTGGCGCCGAGATCGAGCTCGGCCGGCGGCACCGCCAAGGCCACCGAGACCACGCGGCCATCGGCCGGGGCCAGCGCGAGGCCGGGGCGCGGCGGCGGGGTGCGGGCGGGGTCGCGGAAGAAATACAGGCTGAACAGCGTGAAGGCGAGGCCGAGCCAGGCCAGCCAATGGGCGAAGATCAGCCCGGCCACCAGCACCACCACGCCGCCGGCGATGAACGGCCGGCCGGCCGGGTGCGGGGGGGCGAGCACGAGGCGAATGGAAGCGAGCAGGGCCATGCGGGTCCATGAAAATGTTGCCGCAGTTTATGGATGGTTCACCTGCCGGCCGCAAGACTCGTGGCCGGATTCACCGGGAGGCTGGCGATGCCGTTCGATGCGCCGTTCGTGCTGGGGCCGTTCACCATCGATACGGCGGGGCGGCTGCGGCCGACCGAGCCGGGCCGGTTGCCGGGCTTCGCGCTGTGCTGGCGGGGCTGCGCGGTGCGGGTGGAGCTGCACCCGGCCGAGGCGGATGCGGCGGTGATGAGCTTGCACGCCACGGCCGGCCGGGTGCCGAGCACGGCCGCCGCCGGCAGCTTCGGGCGGGCGGCGGTGTTCGCCGCGCTGGCCGAGTTGCCGGGCCTGCTGCCGGACGGCTGGCGGCTGCGGCTGCGGCCCGATCATCGGCTGGAACTGGCCGCCGAGGCCGGGCTGGCGCTGCCGGCCACGGTCACCGAACTGCTGAGCGCGGTCACCTTGTTCCTGCTGGCGGCCGCGCCCTATCTGGATTTGCTTGGCGATGCGGGCGTGGAAGCGG
>DATJEA010000110.1:0-3250 GCA_035497095.1 Acetobacteraceae bacterium
GAGATGGCGATCGACACCGACGAGCCGGATCGGCGCCTCGCGCTGATGCACGAGAATATCCGCAAATACGGCACGGTCTCCAACACTATTGCGGCTGCCGTGGCGCTGTCCGGAACGCTGATGCGCAAGGCCCCACCGGCCGATTGATCCCGATCAAGGCGCCAGTGGCCGCCGCGATCTACACCCGCCACCCAAGTCCAGGAGACGACGCGGTGTCCCGACGTAACGCGACTCTGCGCACCCCGGCAGGCAGCGCGACCGGCAGAGGCTGGTGCCGGAATGTCATCTGACCGTGCCGGCATGCTGAAGCGGACCAGAATCCTGATTGTTGCCGTCGTGCTGCTGGCGCTAGTGGGCGGCGCGTTCGCCTGGTTGCGGCTCGACCGCCCCGCCAGGAGCGCGGGGCTGACGCTGTATGGCAATGTCGATATCCGCGAGGTTCGGCCGGCGTTCAACGCGACCGGCCACATCATCCGGATCGCGGTGCAGGAAGGCGCGGTGGTGCGCCGCGGGCAGTTGCTCGCCGTGCTGGACGACACCCGCTATGCCGCCAGCCTGGCGCAGGCGACGGCGCAGATGCACATCGCGCAGCAGGCGCTGGCCAAGTTGCTGGCCGGATCGCGCCCGGAAGAGATCGCCGCGGCCAAGGCCTCGATGGACGCGCTGGAAGTGACCTATCGCAACGACGCGGTCAATTACCGGCGTGCGGCCGCCCTGGCCACCACCGGCGCCGGAACGGCCCAGCGGCGCGACGATGCCAAGGCGGCGTTCGACGCCGGGCGCCAGCAATACGAAGCCGCGCGGCAGGCCTGGGTACTGGCGGTGAAGGGCCCACGAGAGCAAGATATCGCCGCCGCCCGCGCCGCCGATCAGGCGGCACAGGCCGCGGTCGTGCTGGCGCAGCGGCAATTCGACGATACCAGGCTCTACGCGCCATCCGACGGGGTGGTACAGGACCGCATCCTGGAGCCGGGCGACATGGCCTCGCCATCGATGCCGGTGTTCACCATCGCACTGCCCAGCCCGCTCTGGGTGCGCGCCTATGTGCCGGAAAGTGCGCTCGGCCACGTGCGTCCCGGCACGGCGGCGACGGTCGGCACCGACAGCTATCCCGGGCGGGTCTATCACGGTTGGATCGGCTATCTGTCGCCGACGGCCGAGTTCACGCCGAAGTCGGTGGAAACACCGGAACTGCGTACCGCCCTGGTCTACCAGCTGCGCGTCTATGTCTGCGATGGGCGGGGTGAACTCCGCCTCGGGATGCCGGCGACCGTGCAGATCGATTTCGCCCAGAAGCCGTCCGAGGCGCCCCCAGGCTGCGTGCCGAACGATGCCGGGCATTGATCCCGCGGGCGCCGCACCGCCGGCGCTGAAGCTTGCCCACGTGCGCCGCAGCTTTCGCGCCGGCAAGCGGGTGGTGACCGCGCTCGACGGGATCACTGCCGAGGCGGCGCGTGGCGCCGTCACCGGGCTGATCGGGCCGGACGGGGCCGGCAAGACCACCCTGATGCGGCTGATCGCCGGCCTGTTGCGCGCCGATACCGGGCGCATCGAGGTGCTGGGGACGGATGTCGCACGCGATCCGCTGGCCGTGCAGGCGCGGCTCGGCTACATGCCGCAGCGGTTCGGGCTGTATGAAGACCTCAGCGTGGCCGAGAACCTCGATCTCTATGCCGATCTGCAGGGCGTGCGGCCCGCCGATCGCGCCGCGCGCTATGCCGAGCTGCTGCACATGACCGGACTTGGCCGGTTCACCGCGCGCATCGCCGGGCGGCTGTCGGGGGGGATGAAGCAGAAGCTCGGGCTGGCGTGCACGCTGGTGCGACCGCCCGATCTGCTGCTGCTCGATGAGCCGACCGTCGGCGTCGATCCGGTCTCGCGCCGGGAATTATGGCAGATCATCGGGCACCTGACCCGCGAGGCTCATATGACGGTGGTATTCAGCACCGCCTATCTGGACGAGGCGGAACGCTGCGACAGCGTGCTGCTGATCCACGAGGGGCGTCTGCTCGGCCACGGCGAGCCGGGCCGGTTCAGCGCCGAGATGGCGGGCCGCAGCTTCTTCGCCACCGCGCGCCTGGGGCGGCGGCGGTTGCAGGCGCGGCTGGCGGAAGCGCCCGGGGTGATCGACGCGGTGATCCAGGGCAGCCGGGTGCGGGTGGTGACGGCCGAGGCTGCGCCGCCGGTCGCCGCCGGGCTGGTCGCCGAGGCGCCGGACCTGGTGCTGACCCCGACGCCGCCGCGGTTCGAGGACAGTTTCGTGGCGCGGCTGCGGGTGCAGGTTGAGGGCGGGGTGAGGGTGCCGGGGACGCCCCAACGACCCTCCCCCCAACAGGTACGCTTACCCCAACCCGCTCCTGCCAGCGGGAGAGGCGGCATGGCGGGCGACGTAATTTCGGTCGCCCATCTCACCCGCCGCTTCGGCGCCTTTGTCGCCGTCGACGACGTGAGCTTCACCGTGGCGCGCGGCGAGATTTTCGGCCTGCTCGGCGCCAACGGGGCCGGCAAATCCACCACTTTCCGCATGTTGTGCGGTCTGCTGCCGGCGTCCGCAGGAACCCTCCACGTTGCCGGCTTCGATCTGCACACGGCGGCGGCCTCGGCGCGCGGGCGGATCGGCTATATGGCGCAGAGATTTTCGCTCTATGGCGATCTGTCGGTGGCGCAGAACCTGCGCTTCTTCTCCAGCGCCTACCGCCTGTCCGGCACCCGCCAGCGCGCGCGCATCGACTGGGCCGAGACCGAATTCGAGCTTGGGCCGATGTGGGATGCCACCGCGCGCGACCTGCCGCTCGGCTTCAAGCAGCGCCTCGCGCTCGCCTGCGCGCTGATGCACGAGCCCGACATTCTGTTCCTCGATGAACCCACCTCCGGAGTCGATCCGTTGATGCGGCGCGAGTTCTGGCGCCGCATCAACGCGCTGGCCGAGGCCGGCGTGACCGTGCTGGTGACGACACATTTCATGGAGGAAGCGGAATACTGCGACCAGCTGGTCATCATGGCGCAGGGCAAGGTGCTGGCCGTCGGTGAACCCGAGGCGATCAAGCGGGCCGCGCGCACCGAAGCGCAGCCCGACCCGACCATGGAAGACGCCTTCATCGCCGTGATCGAGGCGCCCGCGCCGCCGATGCACACGGCATGAACGCCGGCGCGCCCCGTCGTCTGTTCGGCCTGCTGCGCAAGGAAACGCTGCAGACCTGGCGCGACCCGTCGGCGCTGGCGATCGCCTTCGTGCTGCCCGCGGTGCTGC
>DATJEA010000111.1:0-4401 GCA_035497095.1 Acetobacteraceae bacterium
CTGAAGGTGTGGAAGATGCTCCAGCCGCCCTTGTCCACCGGCTCCATCTTGGTGCGCCGCTGCACCACGGTGCCCCAGTCGGTTTCCTGCAGATCGACGTTCATGCCGAGCTTCTTCAGCAGATCGGCGGTCACCAGGCCCTGCGGGTTGATGGCGGGAAAATCGGTCGGGTTGATCACCACCACCTTTTCGCCGGCATAGCCCGACTCTTTCAGCATTTTGGTCGCCAGCGCGAGGTCGCCCTTCATCAGCTCGGCGTCCTGGCCGGTGTAGTATGGCGTGCCAACCGGGAACACGTCCTTGCAGGTCCGCCACAGCGACTGATCGTCGCCGAAGGTGGCGCGCATGTAGTCTTCCTGGCGGATGGCCATCTGCACCGCGCGGCGCACCTTCACGTTGTTGAACGGCGCCTGCAAATGGTTCATCTGCATCTGCGAGCCACGGCCCCAGGGCTGATCGACCTGGAGCGTGATGTTCTTGTCGCGCGCCAGTTGCGGCAGCAGATCGGCCAGCGGCTGCTCCCACCAGTCGATCTCGCCGTTCTGCAACGCTGCCCCGGTGGTCGCCGCGTCCGGGATGATGTGCCATTCGATGCGCGGGAAATAGGCGACCTTGCCGCCGGTCGCCCAGGCCACCTTTTCGCTGCGCGGCTGGTAGTCGTTGAACTTCTCGTACACCGCCCGGCTGCCGGAGACGTATTCGCCGGCGACGAACTTGTAAGGTCCGGAGCCGATGATCTCGGAGATGCCCTTGTCCGGCGGCGTCTTGGTCAGCCGTTCCGGCATCATGAACGGCACCCGCGAATCCGGCTTGCCGAGTGCCGTCACCAGCAGCGGGAACGGCCGCTTCAGCCGGATCTCGAAGCTGCGGTCGTCGACCACCTTGTAGCTGTCCACCGCGGCGGCAAGCAGCTGGCCGAACGAGTCCGGCTTGGCCCAGCGCTCGATGCTGGCGATGCAGTCCGCCGAGCGCACCGGCTCGCCGTCATGGAATTTCAGGCCCTGGCGCAGCTTGATGGTCCACACCAGCCCATCCGACGAGACGCTGTGCCCCTCGGCCATTTGCGGCTTGGAGACGCCGTCCGGCCCGACCGAATACAGCGTGTCGAACACGTAGTAGGCGTGGTTGTTGGTCACCGTCGCGGTGGTCTGGATCGGGTCGAGCAGCGTCAGGTTGGCCTGCGGCACGAAGCGCAGCACCTTGGCCGGCTGGGCGATCGCCGGCCTCGCCAGCCCGAACGCGGACATTCCGGGTGCCGCCAGCAGCCCGGCGGCGCCGGCCTTCAGCAATGAACGACGTTGCATGGATAGTCTCCCCTGGGATTTTCTTGTAGCTGTCCCGAGGGTATGCCGGCCGCCTGCCTTTCAGCAAGCAGAACGACGCCTGCCGGCGCGGCGCCAGTGGTCCGATCCCAACGCTTCCTACCCAAGCGTTGGGTGAATCGGTCCACCAAATCAATGGCGAGTGCTGCGGCCCAACGGTTCTTCCCGTTGGAGTCGCAGCACTAGGCCGGCCGCACATTCCACGGATAGGGCGCCACCCCCTGCAACACCCCGGTGATGCTGTTGCGGAACGCCGTCTTGCCGAACCACTGCCCCACCACGACGGTGGCGACATCGGTCATCGCCACATGCGACAGCGCGTGCGCGACCTGCTTCTGCGCCGCCTCGTCGGGCGCGTTCAGCCATTCTTCGGTCAGCCGCACCGCCTCGGGATTGTCCCACCAGCCGAACCAGCCCTTCTTGCCGCCCGCGGTGAGGATGCCGCTGGTCGCCGGCGTCGCCATCGAGGAGGCGGAGCTGAACGAGTGGAAGATGCTCCAGCCGCCATTCTCCACCGCATCCATCTTGGTTCGCCGCTGCACCACGGTGCCCCAGTCGGTCTCCTGGAGGTCGACATTCATGCCGATCTTCTTCAGCGTATCGGCGGTCACCACGCCGAGCGGGTGGATTTGCGGGAAATCGGTGGGGTTGATGATCACCACCTTTTCGCCGTTATAGCCGGACTCCTTCAGCATCTGGGCGGCCAGCTTCTGATCGCCCTTCATCAGGTCCGCGTCCTGCCCGGTATAGTACGGCGTGCCGACCGGGAACACGTCCTTGCAGGTCCGCCACAGCGACTCGTCGTCGCCGAAGGTCGCGCGCATATAGTCTTCCTGGCGCACCGCCATCTGCACCGCGCGCCGCACCTTGGCGTTGTTGAACGGCGCCTGCAGGTCGTTGGTGCGGATATACGAGCCGCGGCCCCAGGGCTGATCGACCTGCAGGCTGATGCTCTTGTCGCGCGCCAGTTGCGGCAGCAGGTCGGCCAGCGGCTGCTCCCACCAGTCGATCTCGCCGCTTTGCAGCGCAGCCCCGGTGGTGGCCGCGTCCGGGATGATGGTCCATTCGATGCGCGGGAAATAGGCAATCTTGGCCCCGGTCGCCCACACCACCTTCTCGCTGCGCGGCACGTAGTCGGCGAATTTCTCGTAGGCCATCTTGCTGCCGGACACGTAGTCCTTGGCGATGAAGCGGTATGGCCCGGAGCCGATCATCTCGGCGACGCCCTTGCTGGGCGAGGTCTTGGCCAGCCGCTCCGGCATGATGAACGGGATGCGCGCATCCGGCTTGCCCAGCGCCAGCGTCAGCAGCGGGAAGGGGCGCTTCAGCCGGATCTGGAAGCTGCGGTCATCGACCACCTTGAAGCTGTCGACGGCATCGGCGAGCAACTGGCCGAACGGGTCCGGCACCATCCAGCGCTGGATGCTGGCGATGCAGTCCGCCGCGCGCACCGGCTCGCCATCGTGGAATTTCAGCCCCTGGCGCAGCTTGATGGTCCACACCCGCTTGTCCGCCGAGACGCTGTGCCCCTCGGCCATCTGCGGCCTGGAGACGCCGTCCGGGCCCATCGAATACAGCGTATCGAATACGTAATAGGCATGGTTGGCGGTGACCGTGGCGGTGGTCTGGATCGGGTCGAGCAGCGTCAGATTGGCCTGCGGCACGAAGCGCAGCACCTGGGCTTTCTGGGCGATCGCCGGCGTGGCCAAGCCGAACGCCGACAGCCCCAACGTGGATATGCCGGGTGCGGCCAGCAGCCCGGCGCCGGCCTTCAGCAATGAACGGCGTTGCATCGTAATTCTCCCTGCATTTATCGCGATCTTGCCGCGAGCCTAGCCCGTGGCGATATCGCCCGGCAAGGCGGGCGATGTCGCCAGCACCAGCTGGGTCTGTATCACGATCGCCACCAGCCGGCCGTTCTCGCGGCTGATCCGGGTCTGCCAGATCTGCGTCGTGCGGCCGCGATGCAGCGGCACCGCCTCGGCCAGCAGCCGGGCGCCGATCGGGGCGGCGGCGATGAAATTGGTCTTGCTCTCGATCGTGGTGGTGCGCTGGCCGGGTTGCAGGTTGATCAGCGTGCCGATCGCCCCCAGCGTATCGGCCACCGCCATCAGCGCGCCGCCATGCATGCTGCCCTGGCCGTTGCCGGTCTCCTCGCGCACCATGACGCTGGCGGCCAGCCGATCCGGCTCGGCCGCCGTCAGCTCGATGCCCAGATAGCGCGGGAAGGCCGGCAGCAGCCGTGCGAATTTTTCCAGCAGAGTGTCGCCGTCCATCATGCCACCTTCGCAAATGTTCATCCGGGAGCGGTTTCAGCCGATCTGGAATCGCGCAGCGGTCCTGATCGGCTGATACACCGCGACCCTGCCGATGCAGAGCGGTTTCGTTCTTCCCGAAACCGCGTTAGGCTGCCGCCAGATGCAGGTGGCCCGCAAGGGCTGAAACGGGAATGCGGCATGCGCGCCACACGGCACGCCTGGCCGCGGCTGCCCCCGCAACTGTAGGCGGCGAGTCTCGCCCCACTGCCATTGCCCGCAAAACGGGCGAGAAGGCGGGGCCGGACGCCGGGGCCATGCCCCGACAGCCGCCAGCCAGGAGACCGGCCGGCATCGAGACTGCGCGCGCGCACCGGGCGGGGAGCACCGGGGCAGCGGGAGAGAGACCCGCATGCGGCACTCGTCCCTGGACCGGGGCCTCGCCCCGATTGCCGCTGGAGTCCCGCATGCCGAGCACGCGCGTGCTGCTGCTATCCGCCACCCTGGCCGCCGCCCTGGCCACCATCCCGCTCACTGCCGGGGCGCAGGATGCCACCATGCTGCCGACCGTGGTGGTCACCGCCACCCGCATCCCGACGCTGATCGAGAGCATCCCGGCCGGCGTCAGCGTGATCACCCGCGCCACCATCGAGGCGCGCGGCTACAGCACGCTGGCCGACGCGCTGGCCAGCGTGCCGGGCATGCATATCGTGCCCTCCGGCGGCCCCGGCGGGGTGGCCAGCGTGTTCGTGCGCGGCACCAATTCCGGCCATGTGCTGGTGCTGCGCGACGGCATCCCGGTCAACGACCCGTCCGACCCCGGC
>DATJEA010000112.1:0-8051 GCA_035497095.1 Acetobacteraceae bacterium
AGCCCGCCGCCGTCGTTGGTGGTGGACGTGGTGTTGACCGCGCCGCTCGAGTTGTAGTTGACGTCATTGGTGGCCACGATGCTGTAGCTTCCCGGAGTCAACGTGAACGACACCTGCAGGAACGCGTCGCCGTTGAGCTGCGTGATGCTGCTGCTGGCGGTGAAATGCACGCTGCTGCCCACGGCGACGCCGCTCAGCGTGAAAATTCCCACGTTGATGCCCGATGTGCCGTCTTTGCCGTTGAGGTTGCTGGTCACCCCGTTGTTGAACGCGCCCAGCGCGGTGATGGTGATCGCCGAGTTGACCTGGAAATCCAGCCCCAGCGCGCCGCCGTAATTCTGCAGCCCGGTGATGTTGGCGGCGTTGTCATAGGCGGTGTAACTGGCCGCGTTTGCCGTATGGATGGCGAAGAAAGCGCAGACCGCGATCGCCGCGGCGCAGGTCTTAAGGGCTTGCATCATAGTTTCCTGGATCGAATGGCGTAGCGGTGAAGTTCACAACATATCACAATATAAACTGACCGTTATGAATCTATCCCCGGATCGCCGGGAATGCCAGTAAATAATTGTTTACACGAATCAACCCGGACAGGGCACGAGCCGCGTCTGGCGGCAGTTCCCGGCAAGACGCGATGCGCCGAATGTCGTCGCGGGCGCTTTTCGCCGCATCGCGCATGCCCTAGCTTCTCTGCCAGCCGCAGCAGGAGCGCCGCATGCCGATCGAACTCTGGACCTGGAACACCCCCAACGGCCGCAAGATCAGCGTGGCACTGGAGGAGATGGCGTTGCCGTACAGCGTCCATACCGTCAACATCGGCAAGGACGAGCAGTTCCGGCCGGAATTCCTGAAAATCAGCCCGAACAACCGCATCCCGGCCATCGTCGACCCGGACGGGCCGGGCGGTGCGCCGATCAGCGTGTTCGAGTCGGGCGCGATCCTGATCTATCTCGGCCAGAAGACCGGCAAATTCTTCCCCAGCGACGTCCGCCGCCAGGTGCCGGTGCTGGAATGGCTGATGTGGCAGATGGGCGGCTTCGGCCCGATGCCGGGGCAGGTGCATCATTTCCTGCAAGTGGAGAACGAGGCCGATCGCCGCTACGGCCTGGCCCGCTACATGAAGGAAACCCGCCGGCTCTACGGCGTCGCCGACCGGCGGCTGGCGGAAGCGGAATTTTTCGCCGGCGACATCTCGATCGCCGATTTCGCCATTCTCGGCTGGACCTGGCGGCATGAGCGGCATCAGGTCGATCTGGCCGACTTTCCCAACGTGAAGCGCTGGTACGAGGCGATGATGGCGCGGCCGGCGACCAGGCGGGGCTTCGAGGTCGCGCTGAGCTGACCGTCCGCGGCCTGCGGTGAACCACCGCAGGCCGCCGGACGCCTATTGCCCCTTGGCCAGTTCTCGCCGCGTCACCTCCACCCACCACGACACCCCGGTCGGGATGATCGCGTCGTTGAAGTTGTACAGCGGCGTGTGCACATACGGGCCCTCGCCATTGCCGAGGAAGATATACGCCCCCGGCTTGGCCTCCAGCATGTAGGCGAAGTCCTCCGAGCCCATCACCGGGGTCATCGCGGCGTTCACCCGGGCCGCACCCGCCACGGCGCCGGCCGCCGCCACCGCGAGTTCGGTCTGCTCCGGATGGTTCACCGTGGCCGGGTAGCCGCGCACATACTCGCAGACGCCCTCGACGCCTTGCGCAAGGCCGCAGCCATGCGCCAGTTCCACCAGCCGCCGCTCCAGCAGGTCGCGCACCTCGGGCGTGTAGCTGCGCACCGTGCCGCGCACCACCAGTTCGGCCGGGATGATGTTCGGGCTGCCCCAGGCGCCGCCCGCCACGTAGCCGATGCTGATCACCGCACTGTCCAGCCCCGAGACGTTGCGCCCGACGATGCCCTGGGTGCCCAGCATGAAATGCGCCATCGCCATCGACGGGTCACTGCCCTTGTCCGGCGCCGAGCCATGCCCGCCGGTGCCGCGGAACCGCGCGGTGAAGCTGTCGGACGCCGCCATCATCGCGCCGGGGGTGATCGCGAAACTGCCGGCGGCGAAGCCGGGGATGGCGTGCATGCCGTACACCGCATCGCAGGGAAACCGCTCGAACAGCCCATCCTTGATCATCTCGCGCGCGCCATGCCCGCCTTCCTCGGCCGGCTGGAAGATGAAATGCACGGTGCCGGCGAAATCGCGGTGCTCGGACAGGTAGCGGGCCGCACCCAGCAGCATCGTGGTATGGCCGTCATGGCCGCAGGCGTGCATCTTGCCGTCCACGGTGCTGGCGTAGTCCAGCCCGGTCTGCTCGGCGATGAACAGCGCGTCCATGTCGGCCCGCAGCCCGACGCTGCGCTGGCTGTTGCCCTGCGGCAGGGTCTTGGCTCCGCGCAGCGTGCCGACCACGCCGGTCTTGCCGAGGCCGGTCTCCACCTCGATGCCCCAGGCGCGCAGCTTGTCGGCCACCAGGGCCGCGGTGCGCACTTCCTCGAACTTGGTTTCCGGATGGGCGTGAATGTCGCGCCGGATCGCTACCAGTTCGTCCTGATACGGGCGGATACCCTCGATCACATCCTGCGTCATATGATGCCTCCCCTGGATTGCACGGCAGAAGGTGGCGGCAATGACGGCCGGCGACAAGATGGCGCTCACGCTGCGGCCCGCCGAAGCGCGCGATGCGCCGGCGCTGATCGAAGCCCACCTGGCCAGCCGGGCGCTGCACGGCGACTGGGTGCAGCCGTTCACCACGCTGGCCGGGTTCGAGGCCTGGTTCGCGCCCACCCAGGGCGAGCCGCCGCGCAAGCTGGCGCTGCTGGCGGAATGTGGCGGCAGGCTGGTCGGCGTGGTCAACCTCAACGAGATCGTGCGCGGCGGATTTCTCAGTTGCTACCTGGGATATTACCGGCTGGCCGGCGCTGAACAGGGCAGGGGGCAGATGACCGAGGCGGTGCGGCTGGCGCTGCGCCATGCCTTCGACCGCGCCGGGCTGCATCGGGTGGAGGCCAATATCCAGCCGGCCAATCACCGCTCCATCGCGCTGGTGCAGCGGCTTGGCTTCCGGCTGGAGGGGCTGTCGCCGCGCTACCTGCGCATCGCCGGCGCCTGGCGCGATCATCAGCGCTGGGCGCTGCTGGCCGAGGATGCCGGCCCCGCCATTCTCGGGCGCTGAGCAACTCGCCGCCCGCGCGGCCCCCATCGCCTTACGCGCGCCGGGCTGCTAGAACCCGGCGAACGCAACATCCGCAAGGGGATCGCCACAATGAGCAAGATCGTCCGCACCGAGCCGAACAAGATTCTGTCGAAGGCGGTGGAGTATCATAACTTCGTCTATGTGCAGGGCTGCACCGCGAAGGATGTCACCAAGGACATCAAGGGCCAGACCGCCGAAACGCTGGCGCTGATCGACAGCATCCTGGAGACCCACGGCACCGACAAGACCCGGCTGCTGCAGGCGCAGATCTGGCTGAAGGACATCCGCGACCGCGATGCGATGAACGAGCTGTGGGCCAACTGGCTGCCGAAGGACGGTGCACCGGCGCGCGCCTGCGTGGAAGCCAACATGGCCGACCCGCGGATTCTGGTCGAGATCATGGTCACCGCCTGCAAGTAGCCCGATCGAGGCTCCGGTGGCGAACCGTGCCGTTCGCCACCGGCCAGCCTCACCTTGCATCACGTAATGTGTCCGGCGGAAATATATCGATTCGGACATTTCGCGACGAATCGGACGGATTTACACGATTCATTGACTTGGAAAGTTCGTGGCATTTTCGCCACATGCAAGCGACAAAATAATCACATATCTCGCAGAAGACCGCTATCTAGGACAGTTTTCCCTATTTCGCTGCCATTTTTGTAGTTGATTTTACAAAATTGCATGCCCGCCCCGCAATTCGCGCTTTCGCGGGTTGTCAGCCACGTAACCCCCTTGTTACCCGATAACCCAGAGTTGATGACGGATAGGGGGTAGCTTGATGGGATCACGACAGGGCGGGGGACGCGGTTTCAGCATCCGCGTCGCACTACTTGGCACGGTATTTGCTTCCGCCCTGCTTCTGGCCCCAGCCGTTGCGGCGGCCCGGGCCAATCATCCCGCCCATCAGCAGACCCAGCAACGCCACGTGGCCGCCAAGCACGCCCCGGCCCGCCATGTCGCGGCCAAGGCGCACAGCACCAAATCTCGCCTGGTCAGCGGCCATAAGCTGAAGCGCCATGTGGCGCCGGTGTCCAAGGCGCAGCTGCGCAAGCGCGGCCGTCATGTCGCGTCCGGCCAGCTCATTCACGGCAAGCACAGCAAGGCGCGCTACACCACCGCGGCCTATCGCGGCGGCATCAGCTGCGTGCCATTCGCCCGCGCCGCCTCGGGGATCGAGCTGAAGGGCAATGCGACCAACTGGTGGGATGCCGCCGCCGGCATCTATGCCCGCGGCGCCCGGCCGGAGCAGGGCAGCGTGCTGAACTTCCGGTCCACCGGGCGGATGCGCCTCGGCCACGTCGCGGTGGTGGCGAAAGTCATCAACAGCCGCGAGGTCGAGATCGACCACGCCAACTGGGCCGGCCCCGGCGCCCGCAAGGGTGGCGTGTCACGCGGCATCCCGGTGATCGACGTGTCCGCGCGTAATGACTGGTCGGAAGTCCGCGTCGGCCTGGGCCGCAGCGGCGAGTTCGGCAGCGTCTACCCGACCTATGGCTTCATCTATGATCGCCCCGACCGTGGCGTGATGGTGGCCAACACCCTGGCCCCGTCGCATGGCGGCATCGTCACCGCCAGCGCTCGCCATGCCGCGGTCGAGGTGGCCGACGCACCGCGCCACGGCCGTGGCTCGCGCAACGTGATCGACGCGCCGACCCGCTCGCTGCGCTGAGCCCGGCCGCGCGCCGCCGCTACACGATCCACAGATAGCCGAGCGCCGCCAGCCCGACCACGATGCAGTAATAGCCGAACGGGTTCAGCGCCCAGTTGTCCATCTGCTGCGCGTCATGGGCGCGGAAGTAGCGCATCAGGAACCAGGTCGAGAGCCAGGCGGTCACCCCGGCCGCCATCGCCGCCAGCACCGAGATCGCCAGCGTGCCGGGCGCGATATCGGCGCGCAGCAGCTTCGGCACTTCCAGCACGGTGGCGCCGAAGATGATCGGCGTCGCGATCAGGAATGAGAAATGCGCCGCCCCGGCATGGTCGATGCCGCGCAGCAGCCCGGCGACGATGGTGGCGCCCGAGCGTGAGATGCCGGGGATCAGCGCCGAGCATTGCGCGCAGCCGATCAGCAGCGCGTCGCGCGGCGTCAGCGTCGAGAGCTGCCGTTGCCCGAGGCCGCGCAGCTTCTCGCCGAACAGCAGCATCACCCCGTTCACCACCAGGAACGCGGCCGCCACCGACGGCGTGCCGAACAGCGCCCGGAGCGGCTTCTCCAGCACGAACCCGACCACCACCGCCGGGATCGTCGCCAGCACGATCAGCGCGAACACCCGCCGCGCTTCGGCGTTGTGCGGCGCGTCGTAGCGACCCAAGATGCCCATCGCCAGCCGCCACCAGTCGCCCCAGAAATACGCCAGCAGCGCCACCGCGGTGCCCAGATGCAGCATCACCAGAAACGGCAGGAACGCGGCGCCGCGCTGGTCCAACTGCCAGTTCAGCACCGCCGGCAGCACCACGGCATGGCCGAGGCTGCTGACCGGGAACAACTCGGTGGCGCCCTGCATGATGGCGACCGCGATGGCCTCGATGGTATTCATATGCATCTCCGGGGGGGCAGGGCGCGTGTGGTGGCGGAATCCGCGCGCTTTGGCAATGCCGCCAGCGCAGGCCGGCCGCCTGTCATGCGCAACACCGTGGCCGGGGCGGAACCGGCGCGGGCCAGCCGCTACAGCACCCCCAACACCCCAAGCGCCGCCCCCAGCCCGAGCATCCACAGCGGATGCACCCGCCGCGTCAGCAGCACCGCCGCGGTCGCCAGCGACAGCGCCGCCGCCGCCAGGCTGGTCGCCGTGGTCATGCACAGCAGCACCGCGGCCGACATCACCAGCCCGGCGGTGACCGGCGTCAGCCCGGCCTGCACGCGCCGCCGCCACGGCCGGTCGCGAAATCGGTGCCAGAAATGGGCCACCACGAATGACAGCAGCACCGGCGGGCCGACCAGCGCCAGGGTCGCCATCAATGCCCCGGCCAGCCCCGCCACCCGATAGCCGATCAGCGTGGAAACCAGCATGTTCGGCCCCGGCGCCGCCTGCGCCAGGCCATACAGCGCGACGAACTCCACCCCGCTCATCCAGTGCTGCACATCCACCACCTGGCGCTGCAACTCCGGCAACACGGTGTTCACCCCGCCCACCGAGATCAGCGAAAGCTGCGCGAACAGCACGCCCAGGGCGGTCACGTCGCTCATCGCGCGCCCCTCACGCCCGGTGCAGCGCGATGCTGATTGGCGCCAGCACCAGCATGGTCGGCAGCAGCGGCAGCCGCAGCACGGCGATCGCCAGCAGCGCCACGCCGGCGATCGCCAGCCCCAACTTACGCCCCCGCAGCGGTGCCGCGATCTGCAACGCGGTGGTCAGCACCAGCCCGGAGGCGGCGGCCGCCAGCCCGCTGAACGCCCGCCCCAGCAACGCGTTGTCGCCCGAGGCGCCATACAGCGCGCCCAGCGCGAGCACGATCACCAGCGGCGCCGCCAGCAACCCGGCCAGCGCCACCGCCGCCCCGGCCACGCCGCGAAACCGCGAGCCGAGGCAGACCGAGAAATTGATGATGTTCGGCCCCGGCAGAAACTGGCACAGCGCCAGCAGGTCGGTGAACTCGGCGGCGCTCAGCCAGCCGCGCCGCTCCACCACCATGCGCCGCGCCCAGGGCAGCGTGCCGCCGAAGCCGCTGATCCCCACCGCAAAAAAGCCGGCGAACAGCGCCCGCAGATCGGGGTCGGATCGGGGCGCGGGCTCGGCCCCGGCGGCTGACGACTCGGGCTGCATCCGGCCACGATACCGCGCGGCACTCCGCCGCGACCATGCCCCGCCACGCCGCCGGCATGGCGTTGACCGGCGCTGCCGCCGGTGCAAAACACCGGCATGCCCGTGCTCCCGGATCAACCACGCCCATCCGCCGTCCGCCGTGCCCTGTATGCCGCCAACCTGCCGCCGGATCGCTGGCGGGTGGCGCTGCTGCTGGCGGTGACCGGACCCGGCGCGCTGGCCGGCGACGCCTTCCGCAACGGCGTCGAAATGGCGGTGCAGGGCATCAACGGCGCCGGCGGCCTGCTTGGGCGGCTGGTGGAGATTTCCACCTTCAACACCGCATCCTCGCCGGAGGCCGCCCGCACCACGCTGCACCGCGCGCTGGAGCATGCGCCGCTCGCCCTGCTCGGCCCGGTGGCGCCGGCCGAGACCGAGGCGGTGGCGCCACTCAGCCGCGAACGTGGCCTGCTGCAGATCGCGGTCAGCACCGATGGCCCGCCGCCGCCCGGCCAACCGCTGCTGCTGCTGACCAGCCCCACCGCCGCCGCGCGGATGGCGATGCTGGCCCGCTGGTTGGCCAGTGATCTGCGCGTCGAGCGGGTAGCGCTGCTGAGCACGGCGACGCATGGCCCGATCGCGGCACGGCTGGCCACCGCCTGCCGGGCGGCAACGGTCCAGGTGGTGGCCGACGTCTCGCTGCCGCAGCCGCCGCATGGCCCGGCGCAGAACCAGGCCACCGAACTCTCCGGCCTGCTGACCTATATCGAGGCCGCCCGGCCGCAGGCGCTGTTCATCGGCGCCCGCGGCACGCTGGCCGCACGCATCCTGCGCGCCGCGCGCCAGCAACTGCCGGAGGTCGCGCTGTTCGGTACCGCCGATCTGCTGGCGCCGGCGGTGCTGGAGGCGGCCGGAGACGCCGGGCTGGGCCTGCGCGCCTTCGCCAACCTGACCCCCGATGCCCCGGTCGGCCCGCTGGAAGATTTCCGCAGCAGCTATCTGCACGAAAGTGCCAGACCCGGAGATCTCGGCCAGTTCGACCTTGCCTTGCAAGACGATGTCTTGGGGCTGCTGCTGCAAACGCAAAGAACTGGCGCGCAGGCCCACGGTAATATCGGCTGAC
>DATJEA010000113.1:0-2082 GCA_035497095.1 Acetobacteraceae bacterium
AGGTGGCGCCCGAGGCGGTGTTGAGCAGCGCGTTCAACAGCGGCCAGTCCGACACCGCGTCCGACCCGTCACGCATCGCCTCGGTCTCGCGGTTGGGCGAGGCGACCGACCCGGCGTCAAGATGGTCGCGCCCGATCACGATCGGCGCCTTCAATTCGCCGCTGCGCACCATCTCGTTGAACGCGAGGCCCAGCCGGTGGCGCTGGCCAAGCCCGACCCAGCAGATCCGCGCCGGCAGGCCCTGGAAGCTGATCCGCTCGCGCGCCATGTCGAGCCAGCGGTGCAGATGCGGATCAGCGATCAGCTCCTTCACCTTGGCGTCGGTCTTGTAGATGTCCTGCGGGTCGCCCGACAGCGCCGCCCAGCGGAACGGGCCGATGCCGCGGCAGAACAGCGGGCGGATATAGGCCGGCACGAAACCGGGGAAGGCGAAGGCGTTCTCCAGCCCCTCCTCCAGCGCCACCTGGCGGATATTGTTGCCGTAATCGAGCGTCGGCACGCCCTGGTTCCAGAACGCGACCATCGCCGCGACATGGGCCTTCATCGACGCGCGCGCAGCCCGCTCGACCGCCTTCGGGTCGCTCTCCTGCTTCGCCCGCCATTCGGCGACACTCCAGCCCTGCGGCAGGTAGCCGTGGATCGGGTCATGCGCCGAGGTCTGGTCGGTCACGATATCGGGCTTCACGCCGCGCCGCACCAGTTCTGGGAAAACCTCGGCGGCATTGGCGATCAGCGCCACCGACCTGGCCTCGCCAGCCTGCGTCCAGCGCCCGATCAGCGCCAGTGCCTCGTCGAGCGAGCCGGTCTTGGCGTCAACATAGCGGGTGCGCAGGCGGAAATCGGCGCGCGCCTCGTCGCATTCGACGGCGAGGCAGCAGGCTCCGGCCATCACCGCGGCCAGCGGCTGCGCGCCGCCCATGCCGCCGAGCCCGCCGGTCAGGATCCAGCGGCCACGCAGATTGCCGTCATAGTGCTGGCGCCCGGCCTCCATGAAGGTCTCATAGGTGCCCTGCACAATACCCTGCGAGCCGATATAGATCCATGAGCCGGCGGTCATCTGGCCATACATCATGAGCCCCTTGCGATCGAGCTCATTGAAATGCGCCCAGGTCGCCCAATGCGGCACCAGGTTGGAGTTGGCGATCAGCACCCGCGGCGCGTCCTTGTGGGTCTTGAACACGCCGACCGGCTTGCCCGACTGCACCAGCAGCGTCTCGTCGGCCTCCAGCTGCTTGAGGCTGGCGACGATCTGGTCGAAATCCTCCCAGGTCCGCGCCGCCCGCCCGATGCCGCCATAGACCACCAGCTCGTGCGGGTTCTCGGCGACATCGGGATGCAGGTTGTTCATCAGCATCCGCATCGGCGCCTCGGTCAGCCAGGATTTGGCGGTGATCTCGGGGCCGGTCGGCGGATAGATGTCGCGGGTGTTGTGGCGCGGATTGCTCATCGCAAGCCCTCCCTGAAAGCCCGGCGAGATGCCGGAAATGGCGGTGTCTCAGTGCGCCGGCCCAATCTCGGCCAGCAGCGCCGGCGGCAGCGTGTCGAGCAGGGCGGCCGAGCGCACCAGGTCGGCGACCTCGGCCAGATCGGGCGCCAGGTAGCGGTCGGCACCGAGCGGTGCGACCGACCGCCGCAACCGCGCCAGCACCGCACGCAGCGGGGCCGAGGTTTCAAGCGGCCGGCGGAACTCGATCCCGGCGGCGGCGCACAGCACCTCGATGCCGATGATCTGGGTGAGGTTGGCAATCATCGGCTTCAGCCGGCGGGCGCCGTGCGCGGCCATCGACACGTGATCTTCCTGATTGGCCGAAGTCGGCGTCGAGTCGGTCGAGCACGGATTCGCCATGTGCTTGTTTTCGCTCATCAGCGCCGCCGAGGTGACCTCGGCGATCATCAGCCCGCTGTTGAGGCCGGGGTCGGGGGTCAGGAACGGCGGCAGGTCGTGGCTGAGCGTCGGATCGACCATCAGCGCCACCCGGCGCTGGGCAATCGCACCGATCTCGGCGATCGCCAGCGCGATCTGGTCGGCGGCCAGCGCCACCGGCTCGGCATGGAAATTGCCGCCCGACACGATTTCGCCCA
>DATJEA010000114.1:0-7868 GCA_035497095.1 Acetobacteraceae bacterium
CCCGCCGCAAGATGAGAAGGCGCGACCTCTGGGCGCTGGCCGGCCTCGCGCTCTGGCTGGCCGCCCTGCTGGCGTTTCGCGCCGGCGTTGTCGAGCCGCGCGCCTGGGGGGCCGCCTGCACCGCCGCCGGAGCCCCCTGGCCCTGCATCCCCCGCGCTGGCCTGCTGTGGCTGCAACATTACGGCATCTGGGGCGGCGCGGCGCTGGCGCTCGGGCTGGCCGGCTTCCTCGGCGCGCCGACCATCGTGCTGGCGATCGCATTCGGCCTCGGCGGCGTGGTGAATTATGACGTGAGCTTCGCCATGCTCGGCCTCGCGCTGGCCGCCTGGGCCTGGATCAGCCCGGCCGCCAAAGCCCCCGCTTGCAGACCCTGAGCAGCACCGGCACGGCGAGCAGCAGCGCGCAGCCGGTCCAGGCCAGCGATTGCAGGTTCTCCGGCCCCTCGCGCACCGCGCCGGCCAGTGCCGCCAGCACCAGCACGCCGCCGAGCCATGCCTCCTCCCGCCCGCCGCCGCCGCGCGGCAGGTCGCGCAACCAGCCGCGCGCCGCCACCGCCACCAGCGGCACGGCGAAGGTGGAGATCGGAAAATCCCGGTAGCGCGGATCGAACAGCAGCAGCACTTGCAGCACCGCCGCGGCCCAGACGAACAGCAGGCACAGATCCTCGAACACCCCCTCACGCGGCCAGCGCCCGCGCAGCAGCCCGCGCACCGAGGCGGTCGCCTGCGCGGCGTTGCGCCCGCGCGGCACCGCCTGCCCGGCCAGCAGCCGCGCCGCCCGCCGCATCAGCAGCCAGCCCAGCACCGCCTGCCCGGCCAGATTGCCGACTGCCGCGACCAGCGCGTAACCGTCATAGGCCAGCGGCACGCCCGCCGAGGCGGCATAGCCCAGCGCGCCGCCCAACCCCATCGCCAGCACCGCCAGCCGAACCTGCGCGCCCGCCGGCAACGCCGTGCACAGCCCCACCCCGAGCAGCAGCAGCCCCAGCGCCACGCTCAGCCCGGCCCAGCGCGGCCACGCCGCATCCTCCACCACCGGCCCGGAGAACGGGAATTTCTGCCCCCGGTCGGCGGTCCAGATGCCCCAATTGGCCCCCACCGTGCCCTCGCTGGCATATTTCCAGCCCTGGTCGAACGCCTCGATCAGATTGTAGTCGATCCCCTCTGCCCGCGCCGCCGCCACGAACGCGCGGATGAAGCGCGCCTCGTTCACCACCCCCGGCGCCGCGTCCGCCCGCCAGCGCCCGGCGCCCGGCCAGCCGGTCTCGCCGACCGCGATGCGTTGGCCAGGGAAGCGCGCCTGCATCCGCCGATAGGTCGCCAGCACATGCGCCACCGCCCGATGGATGCCGGTCGGCCGGTCCTCCCAATACGGCAGCAGATGGATGGTCACGATATCGACATGCCTGGCCACCTCGGGGAACTGCTCCCAGAACTCCCACACATCGGCGTAGGTCACCGGCTGCTGCACCGCCGCGCGCACCTGGTCGAGTGCGGCGATCAGCGCGCCCACCGGCAGATCGCGGCGCAGCAGCACCTCGTTGCCCACCACCACGCGGTCCACCGTGTTCGGATAGCGGTTGGCCTCGGCGATCCCGGCGGCGATCTCGCGCGCGTTCTTCGCCCGGTCGGGCCCGAGCCAGATGCCCTGCCACAGCTTCAGCCCGTGCTTCGCCGCCAGCCCGGCGACGTCGTAATCGCCCTCGATCGCGGCGTAGGTCCGCACCGCCCGCACCTGCGGCGCCAGCAGCGCCAGGTCGGCATCCACCTGCGCCGCGCTCGGGAACACGCCGGTAAGCGGCGACTGGCCGGGGCGATACGGCGCGAACGACACCGATTCCAGCCTGCCGCCGGCAATCGCCGGCCCCGCGCTCTCCGGCCGGTTCGCCGCCCACCAGGCCCCCACCAGCACGGCGGCGAGCAGCGGCAGCACCAGCAGCAGCAACGGCGAGGGGCGCGACATGCCCGGCAGTTACCTGCTCCCCGCCGGCCGCGAAAGGTGCCAAACTGACGCCGCTGTAACTTGAACGGCATCGCCCTTCAGGCCAAATGCCTTCCGCCAGCAACCGCGCCGCGTGGCGCAGAGGATAGGCCCAAGATGACCAACGAGGAACGCGACCTCATCAGCGCCTTCATCCAGCGGGTCGGCGGCCAGCCGGCGCGCTCCGGCTTTGCCGGCTCGGTGCCGCCGACCACGCCGCCGTTGCCGCCGGTGGAACCGGAGGCCGACGCCTTCATCGCCGAGCAGTTCGCCCGCTTCCCCGAGGCGCGCTACCGCATCACCCAGATGGCGTTCGTGCAGGAGCATGCGCTGGTCGAGGCGCAGAACCAGATCAACCGCCTGCAATGGGAGCTGACCCAAGCCCAGCAAGCCGCCCAGCAGGCCCAGCAGGCGCAGCAAGCGGGGGCGATGGCCGCCCCGCAGGCGCCCTCGCCGTGGGGCGCCGCCGCCGCCCCGATGCCGCCACAGCCGCCGCAGCCGTCGCGCAGCATGTTCGGCGGCCTGTTCGGGCGCCAGACCCCGCCCGCCTACCCGCCGCCGGGCTACCCGCCGCCGGCCTATCCGCCGCAGGGCTACGGGCAGCAGCCGCCGCCGCCGCAATACGCCCCCGGCTACCAGCCCGGCATGTTCCAGCGCGGCGGCGGCTCCGGCTTCCTCGGCTCGGCGCTGACCACCGCGGCCGGCGTCGCCGGCGGCATGGTGGCCGGCAACGCGCTGATGAACCTGTTCTCGCACCACAACAGCGGCGGCGGCACGGCCGGCGGCGGCCTGGCCAACACCGCCGCCTCGCCCTGGGCCAGCCCGGCCTCCACCGCGCCCGATCCCTTTGCCATCGGCGGCGCGCCCAAGGACAGCGGCTGGACCGACGCCTCCACCCCCGCCCAGCCGGACCCCTGGAGCAGCCCGACCAGCGACCCGGCCCCGGCCGATTCCGGCTGGTCGTCCCCCACCAGCGACCCTGGCCAGGACAGCGGCGACCAGGATGCCGGCTGGTCCGACCCCGACCCCGGCGACGGCGGCAGCGACTGGTCCGACTCCGACCCGGTCTGATCCATAGCCTCCCTTGATGCTCCGGCGCCGATCCATATAGTATCGCTCATGGATCACCCGGAGCATCCGATGCGCTACCCCGATCTCGATATCGATCTGCTGCGCTGCTTCGCCACCGTTGCCGAACAGGGCGGCTTCACCGCCGCCGGCGCCGTGCTCGGCCTCACCCAGTCCGCCGTCAGCCTGAAGATCAAGCGGCTGGAGGACATCCTGCGCAAGCGCATGCTGGAGCGCACCAGCCGCCGCCTGTCGCTCACCCCGGACGGCGAGGTGCTGCTGATCTACGCCCGCCGCCTGCTCAGCCTCAACGACGAGGCGGTGCGCCGGATGATCGCGCCGCCGGTGCACGGCCATCTGCGCCTCGGCGTGGCCGACCATTTCGTGCCGCAGCATTTGGCGCCGATCCTGGCCCGCTTCGCCCGCACCTACCCCGACGTGCAACTGGAAGTCGAAGTCGGCCGCAGCCACGAACTGCGCGCCGCCTGCGAACGCGGCCAGCTCGACCTGGTGATCGGCAAGCGCCGCGACGGCGAGACCACCGGGGTTGCGATCTGGACCGAAACGCTTGCCTGGACCGGCGCCCGCACCGAGTCCGCTGCCGGCCGCAACGCCCCGCTGCCGTTGGCCATGCTGCCCCCCGGCTGCATGTTCCGCGACCGGGCGCTGGCCACCCTGGCGCGCGCCAACATCGCGCACGAGATCGTCTACACCTCGGCCAGCCTGCTCGGCGTCATCGCCGCCGCCGAGGCCGGTTTCGCCATCACCGTGCTCGGCCGCTCCACGCTGACCCCCAAGCTGCGCGAAGTCGCCGACCTGCCCAGCCTCGGCACCGCCGAAATGGCCATTTTCGGCGACGCCGAGGGCCGCTCGGCGCTGGTCGAACCGCTGGTCGGCTTCATCCGCGAAAGCCTCGCCGCCACCACGGCGCTGCGCCCGGCGGCATAAGCAAGGCAAGTGTTCTTTTTTGCCAAAAAGAACCAAAAAACTCCATTCGTGGCTTCGGCCCTCCCGCCGTCGACAGCGGGGGCGAAGCCACGAATGAAGTTTTTTTGCTGCTTTTTTTTCAAAAAAAGCAGTCTTCTCTTCGCCTCCCTCGCCTTGGCCAACCTCGCCGCCTGGCTCTGGGCCTGGTCCGCCTTCGCCGGCCATCCGGCGCTGTTCGGCACCGCCTTGCTGGCCTGGGTGTTCGGCCTGCGCCATGCCGTGGATGCCGACCATATCGCGGCGATCGACAATGTGGTGCGCACGCAGGCGCAGCGCGGTGCCGACGGGCATACCGTCGGGCTGTGGTTCTCGCTCGGCCATTCCACCATCGTCATGCTGGCCTGCGTCGGCATTGCCGCAACCGCGGCGCTGAGCGGCCGGCTGGAGGCGTTTCACGCCATCGGCGGCGTGGTCGGCACCGCCATTTCCGCCGCCTTCCTGCTGCTGATCGCCGCCGCCAACACCGCGATCCTGGCCGATGTCTGGCGGCGGTTTCGCCTGGTGCGGGCCGGCGGCGCCGATAGCGGCGCGGTGGCGGCGGCCGGCGGCGGGCTGGCGCGGCTGTTCCGCCCGCTGTTCCGGCTGATCCGGCGCAACTGGCACATGTATCCGCTGGGCTTCCTGTTCGGCCTGGGGTTCGACACCGCGACCGAGATCGGCCTGCTCGGCATTGCCGCCACCCAGGCGGCGCAAGGGGCGGCGACCGGCCTCTCGGGTTGGAGTGCCCTGGGGAGCGCGCTGGTATTCCCGGCATTGTTCACCGCCGGCATGGCGCTGGTGGACACCGCCGATTCGGCGCTGATGACCGGCGCCTATGGCTGGGCGATGCTCAATCCGCTGCGCAAGCTGTGGTACAACCTGACCATCACCGCGGCCTCGGTCGCGGTCGCGGTGCTGATCGGCGGGCTGGAGACGTTGAGCCTGCTGGCCGGCCACTTCCACCCGCACGGCGCGTTCTGGCGCGCGGTGGCCGCACTCAGCGACGACATGGCGAATTTCGGCTTCGTGGTGATCGGCATCTTCGTGCTCGCCTGGGTGCTGTCGGCGGTGATCTACCGCTGGAAGCGCCTCGGTGAGGTGCGCGGCTGACAACGATTCAGCCCGGCATGGCATTGCATTGCTACAGCAATTTTCCTATATGGAACTTGCAGGAGAAAGCCAATGCTCGCCACCGCGCTCACCCCGCTGCACGATCCCAGCCTGGCCGCCGCCGTGGTCAGCAAGGCGGCGGCCAGGGCGGCGGCGATGCTCGGCCTCAACAACGCCACCCTGGCGCGCGTGCTCGGCGTCTCGGCGGCCAGCGTCACCCGCCTGCAAGCCGGCAGCTACACGCTGGCGCCGGACGGCAAACCCTACGAACTGGCGCTGCTGCTGATCCGGCTGTTTCGCGGGCTCGACGCGCTGATGGCCGGCGAGGCGCCGGCGATCCAGTCCTGGATGCGCACGCCGAACCTGGCGCTGGGCGGCACGCCGCAGCAGCGCATCGTCTCGGTGGCCGGCCTGGTGGAGGCGGTCGAGTATGTGGACAGCGCCCGCGCTCGCCTCTGAGCGCCGCCGCATCGCCGGCCAGGCCTGGCGGGTGGTGGAGAGCCAGGCGCGCATCGCCACCATGAAGCTGGTCGATAATCTCGACGAGCAGGCATTGCTGGAAGCCGAGCTGGAGCGCGGCAAGCCAACCCTGCCGCCGGCCTGCGCCGGCCTGCACTGGCTGCTGGCGACGCCGTTCCGCTACGCCCCGTATCCCTATGGCAGCCGCTTCCGCCGGGCGCGGCAGCGCGACGGCTGCCTGTATGCCGCCGAGCGGATCGAGACCGCGATCGCCGAGGATGCGTTCTACCGGCTGCGCTTTCTGCTCGACGCGCCGGGCGCCACCCAGCCGGCCAACCCGCTGGAGCGCACCGCGTTCAGCTTCCGGGTGCAGACCGAAGCCGCAATCGACCTCACCCAGCCGCCGCTCGATGCCGACCGCGCGCTGTGGACCGACCCGATCGACTACGCCGCCTGCCAGACGCTGGCCGATACCGCGCGCGCCGCCGGGGTCAGCCTGCTGCGCTATGCCTCGGTGCGCGACCCGGCGGCCGGCGCCAACTGGGCGGTGCTGGACTGCGCCGCCTTCGTTCCGCGCCAGCCGGACATCCGCCAGATCGTGCAATACCAGACCTGGCGCTACATGCTGCGCCCGGACCGTATCGAGGCGGTCTGCGAGATGCCGCCGGCAGCCCTCGCGTTCGGCTATGCCGGCTGGGCGGCGGTGGACCGGCGGATTCCGGCGCGGCTGGAGTGAGCGGGGTAAGCAAGCACGTAAGCAGATTCACCACAGAGACACAGAGACACGGAGAAGTAAGCGACGCAGAGGCGCTCCTTGCTTACTTCTCTGTGTCTCTGTGGTGAATCTTTCTTGCGCAGACCGCGCCGCCGATTGCCATGACACGTCGATTCGCCGCATCGTTGCCGCCGGTTACTCGGGAGCGCGCCATGCGCCTGAAACTGCTCGCCGCGCTGCTGCTGCTCGCCACCCCGGCGCTGGCCGAAGCGCCGCCCGCGCCGCTCCCAGTGGGCCGCATCACCGTGCCCGGCCCGCAGGGCGGCAGCGGCGAGGCGCCGGTGTATCTGTCGGCGGACTGGAGCAGGCCGCTGCCCGGCATCACCCGCGCGGTGATCGTGCAGCACGGCCTGTCGCGCGACGCGATCGGCTATTTCAACGGCGGGCTGCGCGCCAGGGCGGCGGCCGGCGCGGCAGGCGCCACCACGCTGATCGTCGCCCCGCGCATCCTCGACACCGCCGATATCGCCGCCCTCGATGCGCCCGCCGATCTGCTGCGCTGGCGGCACGGCGACTGGGCCGGCGGCGCTGCGGCGCAAGGCCCGGTGCCGGCCAGCAGCTTTTCGGTGTTCGACGCCATCATCGCCCGGCTGGCCGACCGGAATTTGTTCCCTGATCTCAAGCAGATCGTCGTCGCCGGCCACTCCGCCGGCGGCCAGATCGTGCAGCGCTACGCCGCTGTGCGGCACCCCAATCCGGCGTTGGCCGCCGAGGGCATCGCGCTCCGCTTCGTGATCGCCAACCCGTCCAGCTACCTCTACTTCACCCCCTGGCGGCCCGAGCCAGTGGCCGGCTGCCCGCGTTTCGACGACTGGAAATACGGCTTCGCCAAAGGCCTGCCGCCCTATGTGCAGGGCAGCGCCGCCAGCCTGGAGCAGCGCTACTGGGGCCTCGACATCACCTATCTCTACGGCACGCTCGACACCAACCCGAACCATTCGGTGCTCGACAAGACCTGCATGGCCGAAACCCAGGGCCCGACCCGCTACGCCCGCGGCCACGCCTGGTTCGCGCATCTGCACGCGCTCGCCGGCGCCAGCCTGCATCAACGGATGTTCGACGTGCCGGGCGTCGGGCATAATGGCAGCAGGATGTTCAACTCGCTCTGCGGCCTGGCGGCATTGTTCGGCACCGCGGGCTGCAATTAAGGATTGAAGATGCTGGGCAACGTGCCGTTCGATTCCGGTGAAGGCGAGGTCCTGCCGGGCTGGATCGATTCCAACGACCATATGAATCTGGCCTATTACGTGGTGCTGTTCGACCACGCCACCGACGCCATCTACGACGCCTTCGGCCTCGGCCCCGGCTACAAGACCCGCACCGGCTGCGGCACCTTCGCCGCCGAATCGCACAACCTCTACGAACAGGAACTCCGCCTCGGCGAACGGGTGCGGGTGGCCACCTGGGTCATCGGCGCCGACACCAAACGCCTGCACCTGGCACACGAAATGTACCGCCTCTCCGACAACGCCCGCGCCGCGACCCAGGAATTGCTCTACCTGCACATCGA
>DATJEA010000115.1:0-2505 GCA_035497095.1 Acetobacteraceae bacterium
CGTGCGGGAACAGCGGGCGGATCGGACGGTCGATCAGCCGGGAGGTCAGCACCTCCTTCTCGGTCGGCCGGCCCTCGCGCTTGAAGAAGCCGCCCGGGATCTTGCCGGCGGCGAAGGTCTTTTCCTGGTAGTTCACGGTGAGCGGGAAGAAATCCTGCCCCGGCTTGGAGGTCTTGGCGCCGACCGCGGTGCACAGCACGATGGTGTCGCCGTAGCTGACCAGCACCGCGCCATCGGCCTGACGGGCGATCTTGCCGGTTTCGAGCACGAGCTTGCGCCCGCCCCAGTCGAGTTCCTTGCGGAAATAGTTGAACATCGCGTCTTTATCCCTCTTATGGCCTGCAAGGCGGAACCCTGGGAGGCGACCCGAACGTTACGCTGCGGGAGACGGCGTCTCGGGCGGCATGGGGCGGGTGGCATCGCTGCCGCCGCATCGCGGGGCGCACGATCACCGATCGCTCGCGCCCGCTACCATGTGGCCGGAGGCGCCGCCGGGTCACCCGTCAACCGGGTGGCCGGATCGGCCTTCTGGCGGTCCGCCGCGCGAGGCGGCAACCGGAGCCCATGCTCCGGATTTCGGCTTGCCCGGGACGGATGCCCCGGTTTCAGGCTGACCGGGACGGGTGTCCCGGCTTCGGCGTGGCGGCGCGCCATGATGACGCGCGAAACCGCCGGCACCTCTCCCATATGGGGAGGCCGCCGACGGCGGCAAACGCGGGCTGCTAGCGGCGCAGCCCGAGGCGGGTGATCAGCGCCTGATAGCGGGCGTGATCCTTGTGCTTCACGTAGTCGAGCAGCCGGCGGCGGCGGCCGACCAGCATCAGCAGGCCGCGCCGGCTGTGGAAGTCCTTGGCGTGGGCCTTCAGATGCTCGGTCAGGTTGCTGATCCGTTCGGAGAGCAGCGCCACCTGAACCTCGGGGCTGCCGGTATCGGCCGGCTTGGTGGCATGTTCGGCAATCAGCGCCGTGCGGCGCTCCGCGGTAATCGACATCGGGGGTACTCCTGAAAAAGGTTGAAAGGCCGCGTGGGTGGTGCCGGCTACAGCAGCCGTTCGGGTTTCAGCCAGCCATCCTCCAGCCGGCACAGCCCGAGCACGCGGGTTCCCGCCATGGCGCGGGCCAATCCACCATCGGGATTGGCCGCCCGTGGAATGCGGCCCATCAGATCGACCAGGCTGATCGCCTGTCCGTTCTTGAGGCCGAAGGCTTCCGCCTCGGTCAGGGCCAGCGCCGGGATGTCGGCCAGCGCGGTCACGACCGGAAGCAGGAAGTCCGGGGAAGTCGGCGGGGTATCCTCCGCCCGCTGCAATTTGTCCAGCATAATCGCCTGCGCCTCGGTGAACGGGCCGACCCGCATCCGGCGCAGTGCCGCGACATGGCCGACCGTGCCGCAGGCGATCGCCAGGTCGCGCGCCAGGCTGCGCATATAGACGCCCTTGCCGGACTGCACTTCGAAGATCGCGGTCTCGGCGTCCGGCCGCTCCACCAGTTCGAACCGGTCGACGCGGGCCGGGCGGGCCTCCAGCACCGGGGCGCGGCCCTCGCGCGCCATGTCGTAGGCGCGCTCGCCGGCCACCTTGATCGCCGAGAACACCGGCGGCACCTGCATGATGTCGCCGGTGAAGGCGGGCAGGGCGGCACGCAACTGCTCGTCGGTGGGGCGGATGTCGCTGGTCGCGGTGACCTGGCCATCGGCATCGTCGGTATCGCGCGCCTCGCCGATGCGCAGCGTGAAGCGGTACAGTTTGGTGCCGTCCATGATGTACGGCACCGTCTTGGTCGCCGCCCCGAAGGCGATCGGCAGCAGGCCGGTGGCCAGCGGGTCCAGCGTGCCGCCGTGGCCGGCCTTCTGCGCGTCGAACCAGCGGCGCACGCGGTTCACCACATCGGTGCTGGTCAGGCCCTGCGGCTTGTCCACGATCAACCAGCCGTCGAGCGGACGGCCGCGGGGCTTGCGATGGCGCATCGTATTTCGATCAATTCAGTTAAGGGTGTAGGTGTCGCGCAGGTGGTTGAAGTTCACCGCTTGATGGCCGGCAAGCATCGCGCCGACGCACAACTCCGCATCGACGCTCAGAAGCACGATGTCTGGCTCCATATGCAGCAGGCTCACGATATCTGCCAATCCGAGCCGCAAAAAATACTCATGCTGCACAGCATCTCGACTCGGAATGTAGGTCTCAGGCATCTGAATGGTCATTTCCCTGAACATGAGCGCGATCCTCGACCGGTCGGGCTCCTGGATGCCTTGCGTGAGCAAGTCCCATGTCTCAGTGAGAATGTTCGGTGTGGTCACGATCGCCCTCGCCCGCGACAGTTCCGTTTCCAGCAGGCGAAAATCGGCGACCAGATAAGTGGCCCTCAAGCGCCTATGCCGAGCCAGGCATCGCTCGTCCGTCCGACCGACCACCAGAAGCAACAACAGGTTGGTATCCAGCAGAACGCGCATCATGCCGGCAAGAATCGGTCCTTGACGCCAACGACCCGCTTGGTGGAATCGGACAG
>DATJEA010000116.1:0-3665 GCA_035497095.1 Acetobacteraceae bacterium
GCCGGCGCGATCGACAGCGCGCTGGCCGGCACCCTGTTCATCCCGCTGGCCGACGGCACGGCGGGCAACCTGCGCTATGTCTCGACCACGGTGTTTGACCAAAGCCTCAACGCCCGGCTGTATCGCCGCGATCTGCTCTACACCGTCGAATACGCGACGACGCTGACGCAGAACCTGCCATCGATGCTGTTCGGCACCGTCAACATCGCGGCCGATGGCGGCCCGGTGGTCGCCAGCCGGCTTTCTTGATCCGTAGTCTGAACGGGGAATCCTCAGCAATGCAATGTCATCTGGTCGTGGTGCGCGCGTTCGGCGCGTATGCCAAAGGTGAGGCGATCACCGAAGCCGAAGCGATCGCGCGGGTGCTCGCCGGCGCCAATGCCGGCTGCGTGGTGCGCGTGCGTTCCAGCGCGAAGGAGGGCTGAGGCATGCCGATTGTGCAGCAGGGCAGCCTGAACACCACGGCACTGGTGGTGCCCGACCTCTATGTGCAGATCGTGCCGCCGCAGAACCTGGTGCTGAACGGAGTACCGACCAACGTCGTCGGCATCGTCGGCAGCGCCGGCTGGGGGCCGGTGAACGAGCCGGTGGTGATCGCCACCATGGCCGATTACGCCGCGACCTTCGGCGCCGTGATGCCGCGCAAGTTCGACATGGGCACCCAGGTGGCCACCGCGGTGCAGCAGGGCGCGGCAAACTTCCGCTGCGTGCGGGTGACCGACGGCAACGACACTGCCGCCGCCTTCATGGTGCCGGGCACCAGCTTCGTGCTGACCGCGCGCTATACCGGCTCGCTGGGCAACCGGATCGCGGTGGCGCTGTCGAGCGGTTCGGCGGCGGGAAGCTGGAAATTGACCATCGCGCTGCCGGGCACGCGGCCGGAGGTGTTCGACAACATTGAAGGCAGCGGCGCGGCATTCTGGGCGGCCGCGGTGGCGGCGGTGAATGACGGGCTGGGCGCGGAGCGCGGGCCGAGCCGGATCGTGGTGGCCAGCGACGCCGGCAGCACGGTGGCGCCCTCGGCCTTCGCGTGGGATTTCAGCACCGGCTCGCCAGGCGTCGATGGCGCGGCGGTGGATGCGGTGCGGCTGATCGGCGCCGACACCATGCCACGCACCGGCATGTATGCGCTGCGCGGCCAGGGCTGCACGCTGGCGCTGCTGGCCGATGCCGATGACAGCACGCAATGGACCACGCAGGCCGGGTTCGGCCTGGACGAAGGCATCTACATGCTGCTGACCGGGCCGGCCGGCGACGGCATCGCCAACGCGGTCAGCGTGAAGCAGGGGGCGGGGCTCGATTCCTACGCCGCCAAGCTGATGTTTGGCGACTGGGTGTGGTGGAACGACCCGGTGAACCAGCGGCTGCGGCTGGTCTCGCCGCAGGGCTTCGTCGCCGGCCGGCTGGCCAATCTGTCGCCCGAGCAGTCCAGCCTGAACAAGCCGCTATATGGCGTGGTCGGCACGCAAAAATCCGGCACGCCGGGCACCGGGCAGGCGGCGGCGTATTCGGCGGCCGAACTGGCGCTGCTGATCGGGGCGGGGATCGACGTGATCGCCAATCCGCAGCCGGGCGGCAATTTCTGGGGGGTGCGCGGCGGGCACAACTCCAGCAGCAATGCGGCGACCAGCGGCGACAACTATACCCGCATGACCAACTATATCGCGGCCACGCTGGCGGCCGGCATGGGGCAGTATGTCGGCCAGGTGATCAACGCCACGCTGTATCGGCGAATCCGCGCCACCCAGCTCAGCTTCCTGCAGAACATGCTGGGCCAGGGGCTGCTCGGCAGCCCGGACGGGGCGCTGCCGTTCAGCGTGATCTGCGACACTTCGAACAACCCGCAGAGCCGCACCGGGCTGGGCTACGTGCAGTCCGACACCCAGGTGCAATACCAGGCGATCGTCGAGAAGTTCATCGTCAACATGGAAGGCGGCCAGACCGTGCAGGTGCAGCGGCAGACTTTGCCGACCGCGGCCGGCGCGCTGGCCGCGTAAGGGGAAGTGATCGTGGCAACCAACACATTTTCGGTCGGGCGGGATTGCCAACTGGTGCTGGTCGGGCCGTTCGGCCGGGTCGATCTGCGCCATGTCACCGGCTTCGAGGCGCGGCAGCTGACCGCGCCGGTGCGGGTGGACCGCATCGACGGCACCCACCTGGCCGCCGAACTGCCGAAGGGCTGGGAGGGCGCGTTCGAGATGGAGCGCGGCAACTCCGCTGTGGATGACTTCATCGCCCGCGCCGAGCAGTTGTTCAACAATGGCGGCGCGGTGCCGTCCGGCACGCTGTATCAGTATGTCGCGGAGCCGGACGGCTCGACCTCGACCTATCAGTTCGACGCCGCGGTGTTCAAGCTGACGCAGGCCGGCAACTGGCGCGGCGACCAGAGCGTGAAGCAGCGGCTGGAGTTCTTCGCCGCCACCCGCAGGCGGGTTTGATGCAGCGCCCGTCTGAGGCGTTGCTGGAGGCGGCGCGGCAGGATGAGGTGGTGCGCGACGCGGCCGGGCGGCGGATCGCGCTGCGCCGGCTGGGCGCGCTCGACAAGCTGCGGCTGTTCGAGGCGGCCGGGCCGGTGCTGTCCGGCAATGACCGCTGGCTGGGCATGGCGGTGCTGGCCTGCTCGGTGACCGCGATCGACGACGTGCCGTGGCCGATGCCGGCCAACAAGCAGGGCATCGAGGCGATGGTGCAGCGCCTCGGCGATGACGGCATCGCGGCGGTGTCGGCGGCGCTGGCGCCGGACGATGATGCCGCCGACCCGGCCATGGCGGGAAACTGAGCCGGCACCCCGATCTGCTGGACAGCCTGTATCTGTCCATGAACGGGGTGCCGTTCGACGTCGCGTTCAGCCTGTCGGCCACCCAGCGGCTCGCCTGGGTGGTCGCGGTCGGCACATTGCGGGGCCGGGTGTTCGACTGGGGGAGCATGAGTTGGCAGGCGTGATCGAGGGGGTTGCCGAGATGCAGCGGATTGGCGCGATGGTGGCGCAGGCGTGCGCCGCTGGTATCCGGCTGCTGCTGGCGGGCGGCGGGTCGCCGGGGCTGGCGCTGATCGGCCAGGCAGCGGCCGGCGCCGACCGGGGGATTGCCGCGCCGCGCGGTGGGATTCAGCCGGTGGGCGGGCGGTTGCCGCCTGGGCCGTTGGCGGCGGCGGAGTGGCCGGTGGCTCGGCCGGTGGTGGCGCCTTTGATCGGGGCGGCGGCTGAGCGACGATCCAGGGCGGCGGTGCCGGTCACGGCAGGGTTGCCTTTGGCCGTTGCGCGCGGGACCGCGCCGACACCGGGTGCTTCGATGTGGCCGGGTCGTGTGGCCTCCGCCTCGGCAGCGTTCGCGCCGCCGGCTGTGCGCGGGCCGAGGCTGCCGGTGACGCCGGCGGTGGCGCCGATGGTGCGACCGGAGGTGTCGCTGTGGGCGACAAAGACTTTGCCGGCGCAGCCTGCGGCACCGTTGCCGGCGCCGCAGCGCCGTGCGGCACAGCCAGCGGAGATGGCGCGGTTTGCGCCGTCGCGGGCGATGCCGGTCGAGCGGCCGGGCGGCGGGGTGCCGGTGACGCCGCGGCTGCCGTGGTTGCCGCCGATGACCGTGGCGGCGCGGCGCGCGATGGCGCCGGAGGGGATGACGCCGCAGCTGGCTGACCGCGGCCAGCGTGACGCCGGGGCGGCCGAC
>DATJEA010000117.1:0-9321 GCA_035497095.1 Acetobacteraceae bacterium
GAAGAACCGCTTCCTCACTTCCCCATCCGGCACAAGAAATCCAACTGCCAGCGCATCTCCTCCACCGCCAGAGGGAACGCGCCGCCGGGGCTGGCGCGCAAGGCGACGGCTGGGGACAGCCGGGCCAGCAGCACCTGCACCGGCCCGGCGACCTGCATCGAGAAGCCGGCTTTCCATACCAGGCTCACCAGCCCCTTGGCGCTGCGCAGCGTGGCGGCGCGTTCCACCACGCTCACCGACACGTCGGCGGCGACTGCCAGCAATGCGGTGGTGACGGTGGCCTCGCCGCGATGCACGGCGGCCAGCAGGGCGGCTTCGTCCAGCCGGTCGTCGGCGTAGAGTTCCTGCGCGTCGAGCAGCGCCTGATTGGGGTCGGGCGGCAGCGCGGCGGCGGTGGCGGCGGGTTGCAGGCGGAGCGCGAGGCGGTCGCGCAGTTCGGCGGCGATGGCCGGGCTGAGGTCGGCGCGGCGGGTCAACTCGTCGAGCAATTGGGTGCAGACGATGTCGGCCAGCGCGCGGGTGGCGCGCGGCGACAGCACCGGGCGGCGGACCAGCGGCGCATGCCAGGCCTCATGGTCGGCGGCGCGATCGATCAGCATGTCGAGCGTGGTTTCGCGGATCGCGGCCGAGCGGTTTTCCAGCAGCGCGGTGATCGCGGCGGTGTCGGCGGTGGCGGCCACCGCGTCGCACACCGCCTCGGGAAGTGCTGCGCGGCGGGCGACGGCTGCGGCGGTGGCCGGGTTGGGCCGCTGCTCGATCAGCGCCAGCAGGTCGTCCTGGGTGAGCAGCGGCGACAGCCGGATCACCGGCTCGCTGACCACCAGCAGGCTGTCATGGGCGAGGCGCAGGATCAGCGCGCGCGGGGCGTTCGGCATGTCCTTCAGCACGTCGGTAATGGCGCCGCGCACCCGGGCGGCCTCGTCCTCCACCAGCAGGGCGAGGGTTTCCAGCGCCTGCTGGCGCAGCCGGTCGCGCTCGCCGCAGGCGAGGCTCGGCACCAGTTGCGCCAGCTTGCGGGCCAGCAGGGTGCGCACCCGCTCGTCGCCGTCCTGGGCCAGCAGGCGGTCGGCCGCGCTCGGCGCGGCGCAGTTCATCGCCACCGCGGCGCGCACCGTGAGGTCGGCGTCGGCGGCGAGTTCCAACAGCACGTCGGGCGGCGTGGTGGCGGCGGCGCCCTGGCGCACCCGGTCGCGCGCATCGCGGCCGGGGCGGGCGGCGGCGGTCAGCGGCGCGGGCGCGAGCGCGGCGCTCATGCCCGGCGCTCCGGCCAGGAGACGTGCCATTGGCCGCGCCCGTTGCGTTTCACGTGATACATCGCCTGGTCGGCGCGGGTGATGATGTCCTCCAGCGCCTCGCCGCGGCCGGGCCAGAGGGTGGCGATGCCGATCGACATGCCGAGCACCAGGCCGGTGCCCTCGGCGGTTTCGGCCAGCGCGCCGGGGGTGGCGATGCGCAACTGCTCGGCACGCTCGGCGGCGGCCAGTTCGTCGGCGCCGTCGAGCCAGAGGGCGAATTCGTCGCCGCCCAGCCTTGCCACCAGATCGGCCGGGCGGACGGTGGCGCGCAGCAGGGCGGCGACCAGCACCAGGGCCTCGTCGCCGAGGTCGTGGCCGGCGGCGTCATTCAGCGCCTTGAACTGGTCGAGATCGACGAACAGCAGCGTGCCGGGGCGGCCGTCGCGCTCCAGCCGGTCGATGCGGCGGCCGATCTCTTCCATGAAGGCGCGGCGGTTGAGCAGGCCGGTCAGCGGGTCGGTGCGGGCCTGGCGGGCCATCTCGCGCTGGATCGATTCGTGCTCCAGGATCACCCGGATGATGCCGGTGGCGGCGGCGACCAGGCGCTCGTCGTCGGCATCCCAGGCGCGGCCGCCGGGCAACCGCCAGAGGGCGAGGCCGGCCTGCTCGCCGAAGCGGGTCTGGCTGGGGCAGACCAGCACCGAGCGGCCGTCCGGCGCCGAGGCGAAGGCGGGCTCGCCGTCGCAGGCTTCGAGCAGCGTGAGGGCGGCGTGCAGCACCTGCGGCGGCGGCGCGCCGAGCTGGTGCAGCATGGTGGCGTGCGCGCCGTCACCCAGCAGGTCGACCAGGATGCAGCCCTCGGCGCCGAGGGCGGTCATCAGCGCGTCCAGCGCCGCCTGCATCATGCGTGGCGCCAGCACCTCCTGGCGCATGCGCCAGAGGATCTGGTCGATCACCTCGGAGCGGCGCAGCGCGGTGGCCACGCCGGCGTCGAAGCCGTCCTGCTCGGTCATGTCCTGGGCGATGCCGCGGGCGCCGACGATGCGGCCGGCGTCGTCCAGCAGCGGTGCGGCGGCGAATGACAGGCAGCGCAATGCGCCGTCGGCGGATTTCAGCCATGCGCGGCGGTGGCGGACGGCGGTGGTGGGGCGGAACGGGCTGCCGCCGCCTTCGGCCGGGTCGGCCAGCAGCAAGCCGGCCGGCTGGCCGAGCAGGGTGGCGGCGTTCCAGCCCAGCAGGGTGTCGGGGTAGAGGAACACGAAGCGGCCCCACGCATCGGTCTCGAACGCCAGGTCGGCGCCCATGGTCGCCAGGTCGCGCCAGCGGTGGCGGCTGTCCAGCAGGGCGGCGCGCAGGCCACGGCCTCCGGACGCCGAGGCAGGCACGGCCGGGCTCTCGATCGTCGCCGCCGACTCCATCGCTGCCTCGCTCATCCTCGGCCTCGCCTCCTCTGTCGCGCTCATTGCGCCGCAGAATAGTGAAAGGACGGTTACGATCCGGCGACTGCTGCCGCGAATTGACAGCGGCGGCGGCCCTGCGCATGGTCCGCAACCCTGCGAGGAGAGCCAGCCAGATGTCCGATCCGAAGCTTCGCCAAGCCATAGAGGCACTGTGGGAGCGCCGCGACAGCGTCTCCTCCAAGACCGGCGGGGCCGACCGGGCGGCGGTGGACGCGGCGCTGGCGGCGCTGGAATCCGGCGAGCAGCGGGCGGTGGAGCCGACCGCCTCCGGCTGGGTGGTCAACGAATGGCTGAAGAAGGCGGTGCTGCTGTCGTTCCGGCTGTATGACTCGGTGCCGATGCCGGGCGCCGGCGGGGCGCCGGTGTTCGACAAGGTGCCGATGAAGTTCGATGGCTGGGGTGCTGCCGAGTTCCAGAAGGCCGGCTTCCGCGCGGTGCCGGGGGCGGTGGTGCGGCGCAGCGCCTATATCGCGCCGGGCGTGGTGCTGATGCCGAGTTTCGTCAACGTCGGCGCCTATGTCGGCGCCGGCACCATGGTGGATACCTGGGCGACGGTGGGGAGTTGCGCGCAGATCGGCAAGAATTGCCATCTGTCCGGCGGCGTCGGCATCGGCGGCGTGCTGGAACCGTTGCAGGCGACGCCGGTGGTGATCGAGGACGATTGTTTCATCGGCGCCCGCTCGGAAGTGGTGGAGGGGGTGATCGTCGAGCGCGGCTCGGTGCTGTCGATGGGGGTGTTCATCAGCGCCACCACGCGGATCATCGACCGGGCCAGCGGCGAGGTGCATATGGGCCGGGTGCCGGCCTACTCGGTGGTGGTGCCGGGCAGCATGCCGGGGCCGGTGGGCACGCCGTCGCTGTATTGCGCGGTGATCGTCAAGACGGTGGATGCGCGCACCCGGGCCAAGACCTCGATCAACGACCTGCTGCGGGATTGAGACGCGCTTGAATACGAATGTAGCGAACCAGCCGGCCGACCCGGTGCCACTCGCCCAGGCGCTGCTGCGCTGTGCCTCGGTGACGCCGGCGGATGCCGGGGCGCAGGGGGTGCTGGCGGATGCGCTGGCGCAACTCGGCTTCAGCGTAACCCGGCTGCGGTTCGGCGAGATCGAGAACCTGTACGCGCGGCTGGGCAGCGGGGCGCCGCATATCTGCTTCGCCGGGCATACCGACGTGGTGCCGGCGGGGGCTTCCGACTGGACCGCCGGCCCGTTCGCCGGGGAAATCCGCGACGGGGTGCTGTATGGCCGCGGCGCCTGCGACATGAAAGGGGCGATCGCCGCGTTCGTCGCCGGCGTCGAGGACCATCTGCGCGGCGCGCCGCCGAACGGCTCGATCAGCCTGCTGATCACCGGCGACGAGGAAGGCCCGGCGGTCGATGGCACCGTGCGGGTGCTGGACTGGATGCGCGAGCACGGCGAAATCCCGGATTTCTGCATCGTCGGCGAGCCGACCAATCCGGCCGCCCTCGGCGACATGATCAAGATCGGCCGGCGCGGCAGCCTGAATGCGGTGATCACGGTGCATGGCGTGCAGGGCCATGCCGCCTATCCGCAGCGCGCCGACAACCCGATCCATCGGCTGATCCGCATCCTGGCCGAGTTGACCGCGCAGCCGCTCGATGCCGGCAGCGAATGGTTCGAGCCGTCGAGCCTGCAGGTCACCAGCGTCGATGTCGGCAATACCGCGACCAACGTGACGCCGGCCAGCGCGGTGGCGATGCTGAACATCCGCTTCAACGACCTGCATACCGGGGCGAGGCTGTCCGACATGCTGCGCGCGGTGGCCGGCCGGCATGCCGAGCGGGTGGAGGTGGCGGTGTCGATCAGCGGCGAGAGCTTCCTCACCCAGCCGGGGCCGATGGTGGACAGCTTGCAGGCGGCGATCGCCGGGGTGACCGGGCGGACCCCGAAGCTGGATACCGGCGGCGGCACCTCGGACGCGCGGTTCATCACCAGGCTCTGCCCGGTGGCCGAGTTCGGGCTGGTCGGCAGCACCATGCACCAGGTGGATGAGCGGGTGCCGGTGGCGGAATTGCGCGATCTGGCCGGCATCTACCGGGCAGTGCTCGACAGGTTGCTGGCATGAGAAAGGCGGCGACATGAGCGGGGCGCCGCCGCCGGGGCACGGCAGGGTGACGCGCGGCATCCTCCGGATCGGCACCTTCAAGGCCGACGGGATGGCGGAATTCAGCGCCACGCCGCAAGCCTTCCTGAACAGCCTGGCGCCGCTGCTGGCGCTGCCGGTGGTCGGCGGGCTGATCATGCTGGGGCGCGGCCATGTCGCGGAGGCGCTGGCCTCGGTGCTGGCCAATCTGGTGATCCTGCTGGCGCCGCCGGTGGCGGCCCACGCAGTCGCCCGGTGGTGGGGGCGCGAGGCGCTGTGGCTGCGCTATGCGGTCGCCTATAACTGGTGCCAATGGGCGGTGGCGCTGGCGCTGCTGGTGGCGATGGTGGGCGGCGGCATCCTGGTCGCGATCGGTTTGCCGGACATGGCGGTGGCGCAACTGGCGATGCTGGCGCTGGCCGGCTACGGCATCGCGCTGAACTGGTTCCTGGCCCGCACCGCGCTGCAGCTATCGGGCGGCCGGGCGGCGCTGTTCATCTTCATGGTCTGGCTGGCGGCGATGGTGCTGATCATGGTGCCGGTGGTGCTGACCGCGATGCAGCAGGGCATCGGACTGTCCGGCCTGCCGGCATGACCGGGGCGCGATGACCGAGGCCTTGGCGGGGCTGCACGCCGTCTGGCTGCTGGCGCGCGGCCGCAGCGACGGGGTGGCGCGGCTGGCGCCGCCGCCGGCGCAGGCGCTGGGCATGGCGGCGCGCAGCTTCTGGGCGATGCCGCTCTGCCTGCCGGCGTTTCTCTGCCTGCATCTGATTGCCTGGCTGGAGGCCGGGCTTGGCGCCTCCCCGGCGCAGGATTTCGCACGCGATCTGCTGGGCTTCGCGGTCGGCTGGCTGGCCTTCGCGGTGATCACCCACCGGCTGGCCGGCCGGCTGGGCCGCGCGGCGCACTGGCCGCTGTTCATCACGGTGTGGAACTGGTGCAACCTGCTGCAATACCTGATGCTGGTGGTGGCCGCGCTGCCGGCGCTGCTCGGCCTGCCGGAAGTGGTGGCGCAGACCGCCTGGCTGGTGGCGATCGGCTGGGCGCTGTGGCTGGAATGGTTCGCCGCAAGGGTGACGCTGGCGGTGCCGCCGCTGCTCGCCGTGGCAGTGGTGCTGCTGGACATCACCATCGGCCTGATGCTGGTGTCGTTCGGAAGTTGAAAATTCCATCCGCCGCAGCGCCAAACTGACTGAAAATTTTTTTGGTTCTTTTTGTCCACAAAAAGAACACCTTACTTCACCCAAACGGATCCACCGGATACCGCACCCCGATCAGGCTGAGCCCGTCCGAAGGCGCGGTAGGCCCCGCCGCCGCGCGATCCCGGGCGGCCAGCGCCGCGCCGACCCGCGCGACCGGCCAGCGCCCCTCGCCCACCAGTTTCAGCGTGCCGGCGATGTTGCGCACCTGGTGGTGCAGGAAACTGCGCGCCTCGGCGATGATCTCCACCAAGTCGCCGTCGCGCGCCACGCTCAGGCGGTCCAGCGTGCGCACCGGCGATTTGGCCTGACAGGCGGTGGCGCGGAAGCTGGTGAAGTCGTGCCGCCCGAGCAGAAGTTGCGCCGCCGCGTGCATCGCCGCCGCGTCCAGCCGGCGATTGATGTACCAGACCCGGCCGTACAGCAGCGCCGGGCGGGCCGGGCGGTCGAGGATGCGGTAGCGATAGGCGCGGCCGATGGCGGAGAACCGGGCATGCCAGCCGGCGGCGGCCGGGGCGGCGCGCAGCACGGCCACGGCGTGCGGCAGCATATGAAAGTTCAGCGCGTCGCGCAGTTTGTCGGGCGGCAGCAGCCGGTCGAGGTCGAGATGCACCACCATCGCCTCGGCATGCACGCCGGCATCGGTGCGGCCAGCCGCGGTGGCGGCGACCGGCGCCGCGAGGGCGAGCCGTGCCGCGGCGGCCTCCAGTACCTGCTGCACCGACAGGCCGTCTTTCTGGCGCTGCCAGCCGGTGAGGCCGCTGCCGTCCCATTCCAGTTCGAGCGCGTAGCGCGGCATCACCCCAGCCGGCCGCCGGCGGGCACCGGATGGCCGCGCAGGAAGGCGCCCGCATCCATCGCGGCGCGGCCCGGCGCCTGCACGCGAAGCAGTCGCAGCGCGCCGGCGCCACAGGCCACCAGCAGCCGGTCATCGAGCAGGGTGCCGGGGGGACCGTCACCGGATTCCGGGGCAGCAGCCAGCACCTTCAGCGGGGCACCGGCCAGCGTCGTGATGGTGCCGGGCCACGGGTTCAGCGCCCGCACCCGGCGATCCAGCACGGCGGCATCGCGCGTCCAGTCCAGCGCGGCATCATCGCGGCTGAGCTTGGGGGCGTAGCTGGCGCCGTGCTCGGGCTGCGGCACCGGTGGCGGGCTTTCCGCCAGCGCGCGCAGGATCAGCCGGGCGCCGAGTGCCGCCAGTTCGTCATGCAGGGCGGGCGTGGTGGTGGTGGCGGTGATCGGCACCGCCTCGCGCAGCAGCATCGGGCCGGTGTCCAGCCCGGCCTCCATCTGCATCACGGTGATGCCGGTCTCGCGATCGCCGGCCAGGATCGCCGCCTGGATCGGCCCGGCGCCGCGCCAGCGCGGCAGCAGGCTGGCATGGATGTTGATGCAGCCGCGCGCCGGCGCGTCGAGGATCGCCTGCGGCAGGATCAGCCCGTAGGCGGCCACCACCGCCACCTCCAGCCCGAGCGCGGCAAAGGCGGCGTGCTCGGCCTGGTCGTGCCGCAACCGGGCGGGGCTGCGCACCGGCAGCCCGAGCGCCAGCGCCGCCTCGTGCACCGCGCAGCGCCGCACCCCGTGGCCACGCCCGGCCGGGCGCGGCGGCTGGCAATAGACCGCGGCGATCTCATGCCCGGCGCCATGCAGCGCGCGCAGCGCCGGCACCGCGAAATCCGGGCTGCCCATGAAGGCGATCCGCATGCGGTCAGGCGTCCTTGAGGCGCATTTCCTTGGCCAGCTTACGCATCAGCATGTTGCGCTTCAGCGCCGAGATGTGATCGACGAACAGCACGCCGTCGAGATGATCGATCTCGTGCTGCAGGCACACCGCCAGCAACCCGTCGGCCTCGATCTCGCGGCGGGCGCCGGTCTGGTCGTAATAGCGCACCTTCACCCGCGCCGGGCGGGTGACGTCGGCGTATTGGTTGGGCAGCGACAGGCAGCCCTCCTCGCGGGTCGCCAGTTCGGTGCTGGCGGCGATCACTTCCGGATTGACCAGCACGATCGGCGCCCTGGCATCGTCGGGCATCAGGTCGACCACCGTGAGCCGCAGCCTGACCCCCACCTGCGGCGCCGCCAGCCCGATGCCGGGGGCGCGATACATGGTGGTGAACATGCGCGGGATCAGCGCGCGCACCGTGTCGGCATCGGCCGGCGTCACCGCGCGGGCCCGCGCCTTGAGGATCGGGTTGGGCGCGATCAGGATCGGCAGCACCTCGGCGTCGCCGTCCGGGATGGACGGTGCTGCAGCGGGCGACGCGGTGGGAGCGGAACTGGCCATGACACGGATGTAGCCGTGGCGCGCGGCCGGATCAACACGCTTCGCCGCATTCCACCGCATCAGGTCTTGCAACCGCGGCCCGGTCGGCCAAGATAGCATCAGTCGGATCGCCACAACGGGGTCCGGCACCGCTTCGCTCGCAGGAGGAGGCCCGCCATGACCGGCCGTATGTTCACGTCCCCGATGTTCCTCGGCTTCGATCATCTCGAACAGATGCTCGAACGCGCCGCCAAAAGCTCGTCGGACGGCTACCCGCCGTACAATATCGAGCAGACCGGCCCGACCCTGCTGCGCATCACGCTGGCGGTGGCCGGTTTCACGATGGACGACCTGCAGATCACCCAGGAAGACAACCAGCTGGTGATCCGCGGCCGGCAGACCGACGACAGCCAGGACCGCGTGTTCCTGCATCGCGGCATCGCCGCGCGGCAGTTCCAGCGCGCCTTCGTGCTCGCCGAAGGGATCGAGGTGCGCGGCGCCTGGCTGGACAACGGCCTGCTGCATATCGACCTGGCACGGCCGCAGCCGGAGGCCAAGGTGAAGACCATCCGCATCACCAAAGCCGGCGGCAATGGGCATCTGGTGGAAGGCGAACCGGAGGCTTGACGATGGGGCGACGCCCCACGACGCGGCGGCCGCAGATGGCGCCGCAGCACAGGAGACCTGATATGACCAACGAAAACAACGCCACCATCCCGACCGGCAGCTTCAACATTCGCAAGCTGTCGGCCGCGGAATTCGGCAATCTGGGGATGTCCCAGATCGCCTACGTGAAGCCGGTGATGGTGGACGGCACCCGCGCCTTCGCCATCCATGCCGCCGACGGCACGCCGATGGCGGTGGCCGAGAACCAGGACGTCGCACTGGCGGCGATCGCGCAGCACGAAATGCTGGCGGCGCTGGTGCAATGAACTCCGCGGCGTAGCGCGGGCCGGAGGCAGCCCTCCGGCCCGCGCCAGTTGCTCAGCGAGCCGCCGGGTCGATCCAGCCGATATTGCCGTCGCTGCGGCGATACACCACGTTCAACTCGCCGCTGG
>DATJEA010000118.1:0-3076 GCA_035497095.1 Acetobacteraceae bacterium
GACGAGTGGCTGCCCGAGCGGCATCTGGCGCGTTTTGTGGTTGAGGTGGTTGCCGCACTGGACCTGCGGGCGATGACAAGCGGCGGTGACGGCTGGCAGCCTGCTGGTCGTTGCTGCCGACGTGGTGCAGGCGCCAAACGACAAGCAGCAACTCGAGCCCATGCTGGGCAAGATCGGCGACCTGCCGGCTGAACCCGGTGCCGTGGACACGTTGCTGGCCGATGCCGGCTATTTCAGTGAAGACAACGTGAATGCCTGTGCTGCGGACGGCATCGGTCCGGTGATCGCGATCGGTCGTCATCGCCGGTGGCCTCGGCGAAGCACCGCGGACCGCAAGCCAGGCAAAGGAGCTTTCGCCATGAACCTCATCCAGATCGCCAGCATTATCGGCGCGGCCCTGGCGGTGTCGTTCGGCGCCATCGGGCCGGCGCGGCGGCGGAGCAGGCGGGGCTGGCGGCAGAGGCGCAGGCCGAGGCGACCGGTCAGCGCGTGGCGGCGCTGGCGAATCTGCAGCGCGAACGCGATGAGATGCGCAGCGAACTCGAAACCGGGGCGCGGCAGTTGGCGCTGACCATCGCTGCCCGTCTGCTGGGCCGAGTGCCAGCCGATGCCACCACCGCCGCGTTGCTGCAATCCCTCGAATCCCGGCTCGCAGCGGTGACAGAGGAGGAGCGCCGCACCTTGGCCGGGGCGATCCTTCCGACAAGCCTTTGACAGAAGGCCGAGAACCGGTGGCCACGTTCCCGGTCCGTGCGGGCGTCAGCACCGACAGTTTCAAGTGGCATAGGTCGGCGTCGGCATATGTGGCGCCGTGCGTTGGCCGGAACTGGCACAAGGCAACGGTTTGCCGGACGAGCGGGCGGCCTGCCGCCGATTGAGGTCGATCAATGACGGATGTCCCGCGGAAGTCACTACTGGCCCATCCTAGTTCCGACGGAGGATGCCATGGCGTCTCGGGAAATGACGGAGACCCTGCGAAATCGTAACCCACGGACGGCCTCACCGGACAGCACGGTGCAGGCGGCATGTCGCCAAATGCACGACCAGCGCGTCGGCTCGGTCGTGGTGACGGACGTGGCGGGGCGCCCGGTCGGCATCTTCACCGGCCGGGATGCGGTGAGCTGCCTCGCGAAACAGCTTCATCCGGAAAAGGTCCTGCTACCGGATGTCATGACACGTGACCCGCAGACCCTGGTGCCGGGCCGCACCGCGATCGAGGCACTGCGGCTGATGCATGACGGGGGCTTCCGGCACATTCCAGTTGTCGAAAATGGCGCGGTCATTGGCGTGGTCTCGCGTGGCGATTTCCGTGGCATTGAGCAGGATCGGCTGGACGAGGAAACCGGGATCTGGGAGCGGCTGTGATGGTTCACCCCGACGATTGATACGCCGACGCCGCGATTGAGATGCATCAAGGTCGATCCGACGATGCACCCCCATTTTCATGCAAGTGGGGTCGCCAACCCGTATTGAGGCGGGACGAGGCCGCGCGAAGCGGCGGAGGATCAAAACGACCCCTCGCCGCATAGGCTGCGAGGACCACCCGCTCAGACACGGACGGCAGAGAATGGACGTGACGGCCCCGGCCAGCGACGCGATCATCGAGAACCGCATTTTCGATGAGATCGCCATCGGCGACAGCCCCGCCAGCACTCGTACGCTGACGGAAGAGGATATCGAGCTGTTCGCCGGGGTGTCCGGCGACGTCAATCCCGCACATCTCGACCCCGGTTACGCCGAGACCGACCTGTTTCACAAGATCCTGGCTCACGGCATGTGGAGCGGTGCCCTGAGTTCCGCCGTGCTCGGCACAAAGCTGCCGGGGCCGGGTACGATCTATCTCTCCCAGTATCGGCATTTCCACGCGCCCATCGGTATCGGCGATACCATCACCACGACGGTGATGGGGCGCGAGAAAGCAGAAAAGCAGCGCATTGTCCTGCATTTCCGGTGCCTCAACCAGCTTGGCCGGGAGGTGGTGAGCGGCGCCGCCGAAGTGCAGGCACCCGCCACGAAGCTGCGGCAACCTCGCATCGAGCTGCCGGAGGTGCGGCTCATGGGATTCACCGCCCTCGATGGGCTGATGATGGGCACGCGCTGCGGTAGTATCGATGCCGGCGTGCTGCTATACATGCTGCAGCAGAAGCATCTCTCGCCGCAGCAGGTAGAGCAGGTGCTCTACCGGCAATCCGGCCTGCTCGGCGTCTCGGGGCTATCCAGCGGCATGCGGGAGTTGCTCGCCAGCAGCGCCGCGCATGCGCGTGAGGCCGAGGAGTTGTTCGTCTACCGCATTGCCCGCGAGGCCGCGGCGCTCGCCGGCGCGCTTGGCGGGTTGGATTGCCTCGTCTTCACCGCGGCTATCGGAGAGCACGCGGCGGAGATTCGTGCCGCGGAGTGCGAAAGATTGGAGTGGCTCGCCGTGGTGCCGGACGCAGCGGCGAATGCGCGCCACGCCACCTGTATTTCCACGCCGGACAGCCGCGTTCGCATGCTTGTGGTTCCGACGGACGAGGAACGCATGATCGCCGGCCACACGCTTGGAACCTTAGACGCCTGAATGGGAGATTGCCATGCCACAGATGATGCGTGCCGCCGTCGTACGGGAATTCGGCCGACCGCTGGTCATCGAGGAAATGGTGGTGCCCCGTCCCGGGCCCGGCGAAGTGTTGGTGCGCATCGAGGCGACCGGAGTGTGCCATACTGATCTGCACGCGGCGAAAGGCGATTGGCCGGTGAAACCGAAGCCGCCGTTCGTTCCTGGTCATGAGGGCATCGGCCGTGTCGCCGCCCTGGGCGCCGGTGTCCGCAATGGAGCATGGCGGTATCGATGGCCGCGTGGTGCTGCGGCTGTGACAATGCGCTCGGGGACGGAGGGTGGCCGGCGGCGAGGATGGCGACGGCAACACGGAGGTGACATCCGATGAACGTTCATGAAGGAAATGGGGCTGGGACCGGCAACGGGCCACAGCCGCTCGGCGCGGATGAATTACGGCTGATTGACGCATGGTGGCGCGCGGCAAACTACCTTTCGGTCGGCCAAGTCTATCTGCTGGATAATCCGCTGTTACGGGAGAGG
>DATJEA010000119.1:0-8232 GCA_035497095.1 Acetobacteraceae bacterium
GCGCCGGACAGGCCGCCCGGTTGCCGCGATTGCCCGCTGCGCAGGCCGGGCGGGCGGGCGATGGTGGTGTTGGAGACGATCAGGCCCTGCACGCCCTCGGCGACACATGTCTCGACGATCGCCGCCAGCCCCTGTTCCGAGAGATCGGGCGCCACCTTGACCAGCAGCGGCGGGTGCTGCGGCACGCCGGCAGCGACCGCTTGCAGGATGGCGCGCAGGCGGGTCTCGCCTTGCAGGTCGCGCAGCCCCGGCGTGTTCGGCGAGGAGACGTTGATCACGATGTAGTCGGCATGCGGCGCCACCGCGGCGACCAGCGCGGGGTAGTCGCGCTCCGGCTCGGCGCCGTCCTTGTTGATGCCGATATTGGCGCCGACCGGCACGAGGCCGCGCGGATAGGCGGCGAGGTTGGGCAGATAGGCGTCGATGCCGGCATTGTTGAAGCCCATGCGGTTGATCACCGCGGCATCTTCTTCCAGCCGGAACAGCCGCGGGCGCGGGTTGCCGGGCTGCGGCCGCGGCGTGACGGTGCCAGCTTCCACCAGCCCGAAGCCGAGCCGGGCCAGCGGCGCCAGCGCGATCGCGTTCTTGTCGAAGCCGGCCGCCAGCCCGATCGGGTTGCTGAAATGCAGGCCCAGCGCGTCGATCGCCAGGCGCGGATCGTCGGGCCCGGCGTCGCGGCCGGCGAGGCCCAGGCGCAGCGCCCGCAATGCCAGGTCGTGCGCCTTCTCGGCATCCATCCGGCGCAACAGGGGCAGCAGGGCCGAGGCGAGTTTGGGAGTCATGCGCGGTCAATGCAGCAAACCACGGCGGTTGGAAAGCGCGCGCTTGCACCGCCGCCCCGCCGGCATGACATAATGGGGCGAATGACCTCGCGGGGGTGCCGATGCGCCAAACCTGGGACGACCCGTATCTGGAAACCTGCTGCCGCTCCGCGCTGCACCGCATGGTGCTGAGCGGCGGGATCGGCCGGCCGGACGGGCTGAAGGATGGCCGCTGCCTGCATCGGCTGGCCGAAATGGGGCTGGCCTGCCAGGGCAGCGACGACCGCTTCACGCCGACGCCGGCCGGCATCGCGCGGCACCGGCAGGAGATATTGCACCAGCCGGCGGCGGTTTAGCCGGCGCGTCCCGGACTCGGCCACGTGACCCGATGCGCGCGGCGTGGGATTGCGCCGCCGCCATTCGTCCGCACTTCACGCCGCACCGCTGACAGGCGATGCTGCGCGATATGGATGATAACGCGACCCTCCCCGCCAAGACCGCGGCCACCACCGCCGCGGCACTGGCCCGCCGCACCCGCCTCACCGCGCTGATCGTCGCCTGCGCGCTGTTCATGCAGAACCTCGACAGCACGGTGATCTCCACCGCGCTGCCGACCATGGCGCACGCGTTCGGCGAGGACCCGGTGCGGATGAACGTCGCCCTCACCTCCTATCTGCTGAGCCTGGCGGTATTCATCCCGACCTCCGGCTGGATCGCCGATCGCTATGGCGCCAAGCGCGTGTTCCGCGCCGCGATCGTGGTGTTCACCATCGGCTCGGTGCTGTGCGGCCTGTCGCCGACGCTGCTCACGCTGGTCGGCGCGCGCGTGCTGCAAGGGCTTGGCGGCGCGATGATGGTGCCGGTCGGCCGGCTGGTGCTGCTGCGCACGGTGCCGAAATCCGAACTGGTGGCGGCCATGGCCTGGCTGTCCACCCCGGCGCTGCTCGGCCCGGTGCTCGGCCCGCCGCTCGGCGGCTTCATCGTCACCTATTTCGACTGGCCGCTGATCTTCTTCATCAACGTGCCGATCGGCATCCTCGGCGTGACCCTGGTGACGCGCTATGTCGAGGACGTCGCCGAGCCGGTGTACAGCCGCTTCGACTGGACCGGCCTCGCCTTCTCCGCGGTGGCGCTGACCAGCCTGCTGTTCGGGCTGGAGACCGCCGGCCGCGGCGTGGTGCCGGCCAGCGTCACCACCGGCGTCATTGGGCTCGGCCTGGTCGCCGGCCTGGGCTACTGGCTGCATGCGCGGCTGCATGCGGCGCCGCTGCTCGATTTCCGGCTGCTGCGGATCCGCACCTTCATGGTCTCGGTGCTGGCCGGCACGCTGTTCCGGATCGGCATCGGCGCCATCCCGTTCCTGCTGCCGATGATGTTGCAGCTCACCTTCGACAAATCGGCGGTGCAGAGCGGCCTGATCACCTTCGCCAGTTCGCTGGGCGCGCTGTTCATGAAGCCGGTCGCCACCAGCGCGCTGCGTCGCTTCGGCTTTCGTGACACGCTGGTGGTGAACGGCGTGGTCTCCACCCTGCTGTTCGCGGCGATGGCGGCGTTTCGCCCGTCCTGGCCGGTGCTGCTGATCACCGGGGTGTTGCTGATCGGCGGCTTCTTCCGCTCATTGCAGTTCACCGCGTTCAACGCGCTGGCCTACGCCGATGTCTCGCGCACGCAGATGAGTGCCGCCACTGCGTTCTACGCCACCATGCAGCAGGTCTCGCTCACCATCGGCGTGTCGCTCGGCGCCGCCGCGCTGGCGCTGGCGATGGCGTTCGGCGGCCGCCACGCGCCCGGCCTCGGCGATTTCACCTTCGCCTTCCTGGTCGTCGCCGCGACCACCGTGCTGTCGATCCCCGCCTCGCTGATGATGCCCCGCACCGCCGGCACCGAAACCAGCGGCTACCGCGGCAAAAACTGACACCAACGAACAAAAGGTTTTCTTGCTTCTTTTTGTTCACAAAAGGAAGACCTTACTTACCTGCCCACTTCGCCCACCCCGCCGCCCGCAAATCGCAGGCGGGGCAATTCCCGCAGCCATACCCCCAGGCATGCCGCCGGCTGCGGTCCCCCCGATAGCAGCTATGCGACTGCTCCAGGATCAGTTCCACCAGCGCCGCGCCGCCCAGCCGCTCGGCCAGCGCCCAGGTCGCCGCCTTGTCGATCCACATCAGCGGCGTCTCCAGCACGAAGCGCCGGTTCATGCCCAGATTGAGCGCCAGTTGCATCGCCTTCACGGTGTCGTCGCGGCAGTCCGGGTAGCCGGAATAATCGGTCTCGCACATGCCGCCGACGATCCGCCGCAGCCCGCGCCGGAACGCAATGGTCGCGGCGTAGGTCAGGAACAGCAGGTTGCGGCCTGGCACGAAGGTGTTCGGCAGCCCCTCGGCGGTCATGCCGATCTTCGCCTCGCTGGTCAGCGCCGTGGCGCCGACCGCCGCCATGCCGTCCGCCATCGGCACCACATGATCCGCGCCGAGCCGGGTGCCCCAATCGGCGATCGTGGCAATGCCGGCGCGCAGCGGGGCGCGGCAGGCCAGCTCCACCTCATGCCGCTGGCCATAGGCGAAGCCGACCGTCTCCACATGCGCGTAGCGGTCCAGCGCCCAGGCCAGGCAGGTGGCGGAATCCTGTCCGCCGGAGAACATCACCAGGGCGGCATCGGCGTGCGGTTCGGTCATGCGGCATCCTCGTATCGTGGGGCTTCGTCTGCTGGCGCGCCCGTCCTATGTTATGCGCATGAACCTCGATTTCACCGAAGACGAGATTTCCCGCTACTCGCGCCACATCCTGCTGGCCGAAATCGGCGGCATCGGCCAGGCCAGGCTGCGCGCCGCCAGGGTGCTGCTGGTCGGCGCCGGCGGCCTGGGCAGCCCGCTGGCGCTGTATCTGGCGGCGGCCGGCGTCGGCACCATCGGGCTGATTGATGATGACGTGGTGGAGCTCTCCAACCTGCAACGCCAGATCGCCCATTCCATGGCCTCGCTCGGCCAGCCCAAGGCCGACAGCGCGGCGGCGGCGGCCCGCGCCATCAACCCGCAAACCACCGTGCAGGTGCACCGCACCCGCCTCACGCCGGACAACGCGCTGGAGCTGATCGCCGGCTACGACATCGTCTGCGACGGCACCGATAACTTCCCCACCCGCTTCCTGGTCGCCGATGCCTGCGTGCTGGCCCGCCGCACCCTGGTCTCCGCCGCCGTGCTGCGGTTCGACGGCCAGTTGTCGGTGTTCAAGCCGCATGCCGGGCCGGACTGCCCGTGCTACCGCTGCCTCTACCCCAGCCCACCGCCCGATGGCCTGGTGCCAAGCTGCGGCGAGGCCGGCGTGCTCGGCGCGGTCACCGGCGTGATGGGCACGTTGCAGGCCACCGAAGTGCTGAAGGAGATCCTCGGCATCGGCGAAACGCTGGCCGGCCGCCTGCTGATCTGGGACGCGCTGGCCACCCGCTTCCGCACCGTCAAGCTGCGGCGCGACCCGGACTGCCCGTCCTGCGGTCCGGCCGCCACGCTGCACGACCTCTCGGCGCACGCCGCCAGCCAAGCGCCCGCCTGTGCCATCTGAGCGTACTTTGGGCATCCTGCTGCTGTCCGGCACGCAGGAGCGGGCGCAGTACGCCTTCGTGCTGGCCAGCGGCGCCGCCGCACTGGGCCGCGCGGTGGTGCTGTTCGCCACCAACCACGGCTGTCACGCGCTGCTCACCGACTGGTCCGGCCTGCAGGATGCCGCGCGCGATACGGCAATCCAGGCGCGTGGCGTCGCCGGCCTCGCGGAGCTGCGCGACGCCGCGATCGAGCTCGGTGTGCGGCTGATCGCCTGCGAGGCCGGGCTGCGGATGGCAAGCCTCGACGCCGCCGCCCTGCTCCCGGCGGTCGAGGTGGCCGGCGTGGCAACCTTCCTGGAGGCGGTCGGCGACGGTCAGATGATCAGCCTGTGAACACACGAAGCTTGACCCGATGCGGCCGGACTTGGCAGGGATGGCGGATGACCCGGCTGCATTCATTCCGTCCGGCGCTGCTGCTGCTGCTCGGCCTCGCCTTGCCCATTCCGGCGCCGGCGCAGACCCAGCCGGCCCAGGGCTTCCTGCACGCGCCGAGCCGCAACGCGCCAGCCCGCCGCACCGCGGCACCGCCGCCGCCCAAGGCCTCCCCGGTGGCGCCGGTGCAGCAGGTGGCGCCGTTCAGTTCGCCGGTGGTGCATCCGCCGGCCTCGGCGCTGGGCCGCTCGGCGCCCGGCCATGCCGCGCCAAAACGGGCAGCGCGCCCTGCCTCCACCCACCACACCGCACCGCGGGCCAGCCGCCACCACAAGGCGACGCGCCCGCCAGTGGTGCAGGCGCCGAAGCCAGCGCAGGCCCGCAAGCCCCAGGGCGCCGCGGCCACGCCGACACCGGCAGCGCCGGCCGCCGTCGCCGCCGCCGCACTCGCCGCCGCCAAGCCGCCGGTGCCAGAGCCCAGCCCGGACCGCCCGGCCGTCGACCACAGCAAAGGCACCGTCACCGGCCTGCCGCTGCCGCGCTGGGTGGCGCTGCGCTCGGCCGACGTCAACATGCGCACCGGCCCCGGCACCCGCTACCCGGTCGAATGGCAGTATCACCGCCGCGACCTGCCGGTGAAGCTGGAGCGCGAGTTCGGCGTCTGGCGCCTGCTGGAGGACCAGGACGGCGTCAAGGGCTGGGTCCACGAAGCCAACCTCACCTCGCGGCGCGGCTTCGTGCTGGTCGGACCGCAACAAACCCTGCGCCGCGACCCGTCCGACAGCGCCGGCGCGGTGGCGCTGCTGAAGCCCGGCGTGGTCGGCCGCATCGTCGCCTGCAAGGCGCACGCCGCCTGGTGCCAGGTGCGCGCCGGCGGCTACGGCGGCTGGTTGAAGCGGACGGCGATATGGGGCATCTTTCCCGGCGAGGCAGTCTCCAACTGACGACTGCGCCTGCCGCCGCCACAACGAGAGGCGAGCCCTATGAGCACCGACGAAGCCCCCCACAGCCCGCATGAAGACACACCGAGGTCGATGCACGACCTCGGCGGCGTCTCCCGCTTCATGTGCCAGGACGTGGAGCCCGAATTCCACGCGCTGAACGATTTCGACCGCGAAGTGGACGCCATCCGCCAGATCCTCGGCAACAAGAACATCATGCTGGTCGACGAGCTGCGCCGCGGCATCGAGGCCCTGCCCGAGGCCGAATACCACGCCCTCACCTATTACCAGCGCTGGATCCGCTCGATCACCGCGACGCTGCTGCGCAAGGGCGTATTCACCGAGGCCGAACTGGTCGCGGCACTGGAGGCAGGATGACCGCCCACCTAACCCCCGGCCAGCCGGTGCGCGTGCGCGACGACTGGCCGGAAACCCGCGGCCCCTGCCACATCCGCACGCCGCATTACCTGCGCGGCGAACCCGGCACCGTGGTCCGCCATCTCGGCGATTTCGAGAACCCCGAGGACCGCGCCTTCGCCCGCAAGGCGCCGCGCATCCCGCTCTACCACGTCCGCTTCAACATGCCGGCGGTCTGGCGCGGCGAGGGCCATGCCGGCGACGAGTTGCTGGTGGAAATCTTCGAACACTGGCTGGAGCCGCGCCAATGAACACCGCCGAGATCGACAGCGGCCGCCTGCTGGTCGCCGTGCGCAACATCCTGATCGCCAAGGGCCTGGCCACGACGGCCGAGATCGCCGAGCAGATCCGCCTCACCGACACCGCCTCCCCGGCGCGCGGCGCCGCGATGGTCGCCCGCGCCTGGACCGACCCGCAATACCGCGCCCTGATGCTCGCCGACGGCACCGCGGCTGCCGAGGCGATGCATGTCCCGATGCGCGGCATGCCGCCGCTCGGCGTGCTGGAGAACACGCCGGAGGTGCATAACCTGGTGGTCTGCACGCTGTGCAGTTGCTACCCGCGCGCCGTGCTCGGCTACCCGCCATTCTGGTACAAATCCGCCGCCTACCGCGCCCGCGCGGTGCGCAACCCGCGCGACATGCTGAAGGAATGGGGCACCGACATCCCCGACTCGGTCAAACTCCGCGTCGTCGACAGTACCGCCGATTACCGCTGGATGGTGCTGCCGATGCGCCCCGCCGGCACCGAAGGCTGGGATGTCGAACGGCTCGCCGGCCTGCTGCACGAAGGCGACATGATCGGGGTCACCATCCCGACTGCCTGACCCTACCGGCGAAGGATCCCCGCGTATGCTTCGCCTCGTCCTGCTCCTGGCCCTGCTGCTGCCCGCCGCCTCCCGCGCCGCCTCGCTGCCGGCGCAGGAGGCCGCGCACGGCATGGTGGTCAGCGCGCAGCATTTGGCCACCGAAGCCGGCGTGGCCATGCTCAAGGCCGGCGGCAATGCGGTGGATGCCGCCGTCGCAGTCGGCTACGCGCTGGCCGTGGTCCACCCGTGCTGCGGCAATATCGGCGGCGGCGGCTTCATGACGATTCATTTAACAGGGGGGCATCTCGCCGACGGCACCGACCACTTCATCAATTTCCGCGAAACGGCCCCGGCCGCCGCCACCGCCGACATGTATCTCGACGCCGCCGGCAACAAGATCAAAGACGCCAGCCTGATCGGCTGGAAAGCCGTCGGCGTCCCCGGCACCGTGATGGGCCTCGACGCCGCGCTGGCCAAATACGGCACCATGCCGCGCGCCCAGGTAATGGCCCCGGCCATCCGCCTGGCCCGCGACGGCTTCCTGCTCACCCGCGCCGACACCGACATCCTGCACCTGCGCACCGCCGCCTTCCGCACCCAGCCCAACGTCGCCGCGATCTTCCTGCACCCGGACGGCAGCCCCTACCAGCCCGGCGAAACCCTGGCGCAACCCGGCCTGGCCCGCACGCTGGCCGACATCGCCGAACACGGCCCCGCCGCCTTCTACCAGGGCCGCATCCCGGCCGCCGTGCAAGCCGCCTCGCAGGCCGGCGGCGGCATCCTCACCGCAGCCGACTTCGCCGCCTACCACATCACCGAATCCGCCCCGGTGCGCTGCGCCTATCGCGGCTTCCAGGTAATCTCCGCCCCGCCGCCCTCCTCCGGCGGCACCACGCTGTGCGAAATCCTCAACATCCTGTCCGGCTACGACCTGCACGCCATGGGCTACGGCTCGGCCGCCAGCGTGCACGTCATGGTCGAGGCGATGCGCCACGCCTATCTCGACCGCAACAGCTATCTCGGCGACCCCGCCTTCGTGCAGAACCCGCTGGATCGCCTGCTCTCGCCCGCCTACGCCGCCGCCATCCGCGCCGCGATCCCGCCCGACCGTGCCGGCGTCTCCAAAGACCTGCACCCCGGCACGGCCCCGCATGAAAACACCGAAACCACCCATTATTCCGTCGCCGACCGCCACGGCAACGCCGTCTCCACCACCTTCACCATCAACGGCTTCTTCGGCGCCCGGGTGATGGCCGGCGACACCGGCTTCTTCCTCAACGACGAGATGGACGACTTCACGGTCAAGCCCGGCGTCCCCAACCTGTTCGGAGATCG
>DATJEA010000120.1:0-5154 GCA_035497095.1 Acetobacteraceae bacterium
TCACCTCCGGCATCACCGGCATGGGGGTGATGCAGGTGGTGCGCGCGGCGATGCCATGGCTGTGCGTGCTGCTGGTGTTCCTGGTGCTGATCACCTACCTGCCGTGGATCTCGCTGGTGCTGCCCGACCTGCTGTTCGGCACCGCCAAGGTCTACTGATCGGGCGGACAATAGTCAGACGGGGGCGATCCGCGCCAGATAGGCCGCCACCCGCTGCCAGTCTCCCTGCGCCGCGGCGAGCGCCACGTAGCCATCCGGCCGCGCCAGCCAGATGCCGCCTTGCGTGAACGGCGCCCGGATTTCGCCTTCCAGCAGCGCCGGAAACTGCCGGATCAGCGCATCGCTCTGCTCGCAGGCGGCGCCGAACAGCGCGAAACGCGGCGCCCGCCCGGCGCCTATCGGCTGTCCGGTGGGCGGCACCCGCGCGCCCGCCGCCGGCCCGCCCCGCAGATGCGCCCCCACCGCGGTGAGCGGCCCATCCGGATAGCCGATCGACAGCTCCGCCAGCACGTTGTTCATCGCCCGCCGCACCGGCGGCAGCCCGAACAGCAGCGCCGCCATATGGTTGCGCAGCCCTTGCAGCAGCGCGCCCTTCAGCATCGCCATCTGCGTCAGCCGCCCGGCATTGGCCAGCACCTGCCGGCCGATCTCGCTGCGTTCGGTGCTGTAGCTGTCCAGCAGCGGCTCCTCCGCCGCCTCGCCGCGGCACACCAGCGCCAGCTTCCAGGCCAGATTGATCGCGTCCTGCATGCCGGTGTTCATGCCCTGCCCGCCGGCCGGGCTGTGGATATGCGCGGCGTCGCCGGCCAGGAACACCCGCCCGTCGCGATACTTCGCCACCTTGCGCTCATTGATCACGAAGCCGGCCAGCCAGATCGGCGCCGAGGCTACCATGCCCCCCGGTCCGCGTTGGTCCAGCAGCGCCTGAACTTCTTCCAACGGCGGGTCCCGCCGCGCCATGTCGAGCCCGCCGACATCGGCAATCACCCGATAGCGCCCGCCCCCTGGTGCCGCGGCAATCGGAAACAGTGCCAAAACGCCCGCGGCATGCAGGTGAATGGCCAACTCGTGCAACGGCCACGGCACACCCGCCAGATGCACATCGGCCAGCACCCAGTTGCTCGGCAGGGTGTTGCCCTCGAACTGCATCCCCAGCCCGTGCCGCACCGCGCTATGGGCGCCATCACAGCCGATCAGCCACCCAGCCGCCACCGACTCCTCGCGCCCATCGGCATGCCGCAGCACCGCCGTCACCGTGTCATCGGCCTGGGCGAACCCGGCCAACGTCACCTGCCGCTCCACCTGCACGCCCAGCGCGTTCAGCTGCGCCTCCATCAGCCGCTCGGTCTCGCTCTGTGGCAGCATCAGCCCGTACGGATGCGGCGTCGGCACGCTGTCCAACTGGATATGCGCGACCCGCTTGCCGCCGGCGATGATGTTGGCCGCCGTCGCCTTCAATCCGGCCGCGACGAAACTCTCGCCGCAGCCCATCCGGTCGATCAACTCCAGGCTGCGGCTCCACAGCACCAGCGCTTTGGACTTGTCCGACCTGGTCGCCGCACTGTCGACGATCCGCACCGCGACGCCATAGCGCGCCAGCTCGGCGGCCATGGTCAGCCCCACCGGGCCGGCGCCGGCGATCAGCACGCGATGGGGCATTGGCATCCTCCGAAGCAAGCGAAGGCTTCTCTTTTGAAAAAAAGAAGCAAAAAACTTTCATTCGCCTTGCAACGGTGGAGCGCGGGAGACTCCGTACACTTCAAGGAGTAAAAAGTTCTTTTGCTTCTTTTTGTTCACAAAAAGAAGACCTTCCTCAATACATATGCTGCCCGCCATTGATCGACAGCGTCGACCCGGTGCAGAAATCCGCGTCATCGGCAGTCAGGAACACCACGCCGCGCGCGATATCATGCGCCCGCCCCAGCCGCCCCATCGGAATCCTGGCGATGATCTTCTCCAGCACGTCGGCCGGCACCGCCCGCACCATCTCGGTGTCCACATAGCCCGGCGCCACCGCGTTCACCGTGATGCCGAACCTGGCGCCCTCCTGCGCCAGCGCCTTGGTGAAGCCATGGATGCCGGACTTGGCGGCGGCGTAGTTCACCTGGCCATATTGCCCGGCCTGGCCGTTGATGCTGCCGATATTGACGATGCGGCCGAATTTCGCCGCCCGCATGCCGTCCCACACCAGCTTGGACAGGTTGAAGCAGGAGCCGAGATTGGTATCCAGCACCGCGTCCCACATCTCCCGCGACAGCCGGGACATGGTGGAATCGCGAGTGATGCCGGCGTTGTTGACCAGGATTTCCACCGGCCCATGCTCGGCCTTGATCTTGGCGATCGCCGCCTCGCAGGCCGCATAGTCGCCGGCGTCGAATTTTATCACCTCGATGCCGGTTTCGGCGTTGAACGCCTGGGCGGCTGCGTCATTGCCGTGATAGCTGGCCACCACCGTGCGGCCCGCATCCTTCAGCGCCCGGCTGATCTGCGCGCCGATGCCGCGCGTGCCACCGGTCACCAATGCCACTCTGCCCATGCCCGCCACTCCCTACTGCGTGATCTGCCCCAGCCTAGAGCAAGTGCAACGGAAATGGTATCATTTGCTCGGCAAAAATCTCGCGCTAAAACAAAAAGTTAGCCACAACCGAGCGGCCGATCAGCGCCAGCCCGGCGCCGGCACCTTCTTCACCCGGCTGGCCACCTCGTCGAAGCTGCCGATCTTGCCGTCCCACACATCGTCGATCAGGTCGCGATTGCTCATCGCCCAGGCCGAGACCCGCTCGAACTCGCGATCATACAGCCCGCCGCTGATCTGCACCACCAGCGGCTCCAGCGCCAGCACGGTCACGTTGTCCGGGTCATAGCGCCCACCCGGCGTCACCTCGATCACCTGGTTCTCGCGGCCGTTGGCGCGTTGCAGCCAGATCACCTGCGACAGCCCGGTGATGTGCGATTTCAGGCTGATGCTCTGCTGGCGGCCACCCGGCGCCGGCCCCTCGCCGCCGCCGCCGGTCTCCGCCGCCGCCGGCTGCTCCGGCATAGCCGCCGGCTCGGCGGCAGCCACCGGGGCCTGCACGGCCGGGCGCGGCGCGGCCGACTTGTCCGGCGCCGCCACCGCGCGTATCGGCGACGCGGCGCGCACCCGCACCTCCTGCTCGCCCATGATCACCACCATCGCCGGGCAGGCCACCGTTACCTCGCGCAGGCAATCCTCGAACGCCGCGCGGAAGGTTTCCGAACTCTGCCCCTGGTCGCCGAAGCGGCCGTAGAGGTCCTCCCAGCTCGCCCCGGCCAACCCTTCGGCCGGCGTGTTGGCCAGCCCGTAGGCCAGCCACATATAGGCATCCAGCGCCAGCGGCCGATCCGCCAGCGCGGCGACCACGCCACGGTCCAGCGCCACCGCGCCGTCGGCCAGTCCGGCGAAGAAGCGTGCATTCAGCCGCACCGCGGGGCGCCACTCCGCACCGGCCGCGCGTGGCCGGCCACGCGCGTCGAACACCCCCAGCGCCACGCCGCCATCCAACGCCACCGTCACCTTGGCCGCCACCAGCCGGCCATACTGCTCGGCCAGCGCCTGCAACCCGGCCTCGTCGGCGGCCAGCCCCATCCGCTCGGCCAGCGCCGCGGCATCCTCGCCCATCTCCACCGCCGGGCTGCCGCTGGCCAGCGCGGTGGAGAACACATGCAGCAACAGCCGCCGCAGCAGCGCGCCATGCGGCAACGCCCCGCCGGCCGGCATCTCGATCGCCAGCGCCACCGCGCCGATGTCACGCCGCCAGGAATCCGCGCAAGGCCGCAGCGGCAGCCCAAGCTGGCACAGCGCGCGATGCTGCAGCGCCATATTGGCCGATACACCGTGGGTCGCCGGCGCTATCGGCCCGGCATCCGCCGCGTCTGCACGCAGTTCGGGAGCAACGTCTATGTCCATGGGAACCTGATAAAATCGCGTCGTAAGGCGCAAGTGGGGGGGTGGGCGTAAGGGTAGGTCGCACCCGTCTGGTGCCAGTGCTGCACACAGGAAAAACACGCGCGACTTGCCTAGCGATAGGCCGATTCGCCGCCCGGATCAAGGCCCACCGGGCATTTCTTCACCCCCCGGCTTGCACAAACCCGCCCGACAGCGCTACCTCCCGGCTTTCCTGGGCGATACCGCCAAATCCTGAGGGGATCAGCCGCCAATGCGCGTGAAGGATGTGAAAAAGGTCGTACTCGCCTATTCCGGCGGGCTCGACACCAGCGTGATCCTGCGCTGGCTGCAAACCACCTATAACTGCGAGGTGGTGACCTTCACCGCCGATCTCGGCCAGGGCGAGGAACTCGGCCCGGCCCGCAAAAAGGCCGAGATGTTCGGCATCAAGCAGATCTACATGGACGATCTGCGCGAAACCTTCGTGCGCGACTTCGTCTTCCCGGTGTTCCGCGCCAACGCGCTGTACGAGGGCCAGTATCTGCTCGGCACCGCGATTGCCCGGCCCTTGATTGCCAAGCGGCTGGTGCAGATCGCCCAGGAAAGCGGCGCCGACGCCATTTCCCATGGCGCCACCGGCAAGGGCAACGATCAGGTGCGGTTCGAATTGACCGCCAATGCGCTCGACCCCTCGATCAAGGTCATCGCGCCGTGGCGCGAATGGGATTTGCATTCGCGCACCAGCCTTCTGGAATATGCCGAACGCAATCAGATCCCGATTGCCAAGGACAAGCGCGGCGAGGCCCCGTTCTCGGTCGATGCGAACCTGTTGCACACCTCGTCCGAGGGCAAGGTTTTGGAAGACCCCGCCGATATCGCGCCCGACTATATCTATCAGCGCACCGTCGATCCGGTGGACGCCCCCAATACCCCCGAAATCATCAAAATCGGCTTCGACAAGGGCGATGCCGTGTCAGTCAATGGCGTGGCGCTGTCGCCGGCGTCCTTGCTGACTAAGCTCAACGAATTGGGCGGCAAGCATGGCGTGGGTCGGCTCGATCTGGTGGAAAACCGCTTTGTCGGGATGAAGGCGCGCGGGGTTTATGAAACCCCGGGTGGCACGATCCTGTTGGCGGCGCATCGCGGCATTGAATCGATCACGCTGGATCGCGGTGCGGCGCACCTCAAGGACGAGATTATGCCGCGCTATGCCGAGCTGATCTACAACGGGTTCTGGTATGCTCCCGA
>DATJEA010000121.1:0-11774 GCA_035497095.1 Acetobacteraceae bacterium
GCCGATCAGGTCCACGCCGCGATTATAGGCCAGATAGGCGATCAACGACGGGAAGATCATCACATAGCCGAGCGTCAGCAGCGACGGGATGCCCATGACGATGTGGCGGCCGTCTTCCAGCTCCAGTGCGTAGAGCGGGATCAGCATCACGGCGCCAAGCGCGAAGGTGACGGCCAGGAAGCTCATCGGGTTCACCGCCGGGCGGCGGCGCAGCAGCGCGGTATAGAACGCATAGGCGATACAGGCGCCGACCACCCACAGATCGCCGGGGTTGAAGTGGAGGGCTGCCAGCGCCGCCGCCGAGCCGCGCCCGGCGATCACCACCACGCCGGCCATCGACACGGCGATGCCCAGCGCCTCGCGCGGTTTCGGCAGTTCGCGGAACAGGCCGATCGCCCAGAGCAGGATGAACAGCGGGATCGCCGATTGCAGCAGCACGGCGTTGAGTGCCGTGGTGCTCTGCAGGCCGGTGTAGATCATGGTGTTGAAGGCGGCGATGCCGGTGGCTGCCAGCAGCAGGGTGTTGACCCAGTGACGGCGCAGCACCGGAATGTCGCGCTTCAGGTGCGGCCAGGCCCAGGGCAGGCAGAACACGAAGGCGCCGGCCCAGCGCCAGAACGCCAGCGCCACCGGCGGCACATCCGCCCGCATGCCGCGCGCCAGCACGAAATTGCCAGACCAGAGGAGGGGCGGGATCAGTAACAGCAGCCAGCCGGTGCGCCAGAGGCGGGTCATAGCAAGGAAGCAGTCCCTTTTTGAAAAAAAGGACCAAAAAACTTCATCCATTTGGGTTTGGTGCTGGCATCAGCAGCGAATCCAAATGAATGAAGTTTTTTTGCTTCTTTGTTTTCAAACAAAGAAGACTTCCTTTCTTACCAGGCCCCCGCCCAGCCATCGCGGCGCGGATCGGACCCGGCCATGCGCACGCCGTTGTCCAGCACCCGGATCGCCTGCGCGGCGCAGCGGCCTTCGAGGTGGCCGACGCGGTTGAGCTGGTGGCCGCGCTGGGCCAGTTCGGCCAGCAGGTCGGGGCCGAAATCGCTTTCGACGGTGAGTTGCTGGTCGCCGTCGTGTGGCCAGTTGGCGCCCTGGCCGGGCTGGCTGGAGGTCCAGCGGGGGGATTCGACCGCGGTCTGCGGGTCGGCGCCGAGGTCGAGCATCGAGGTCAGCACCTGGGTGTTGACCTGCACCTGGTTGTCGGCGCCGGGGGTGCCGAGCAGGGCCCACAGTTTGCCGTCATTGAACACCATCGGCGCGTTCATGGTGTGGCGCACGCGCTTGCCGGGCACGAGGCGGTTGGCGTGGCCGGCGGCGAGGTGCCAGTAGGCCATGCGGTTGTTCAGCAGCACGCCGGTGTCGCCGGCGGTGACGCCGGAGCCATAGCCGGAATTGATGCTCTGGATGCCGGAGACGGCGTTGCCGTCGGCGTCCACCATGCAGAAATAGGTGGTGTCGCCGGCGGCGGCGACCATTGGCTGTTCCATCGGGGTGGCGCGCTTGAGGTCGATGCCGGCGGCCAGGGTGTCGGCGTAGGCGTCGGACAGCAGGCGGGCGAGCGGGGCCTCCTGGAAATGCGGGTCGGCGCCGTGGCGCTCGCGGTCGAGGAAGGCGCGCTTCTTGGCTTCGACCATGACGTGGATGCGCTCGGCCGGGGAGAGGGCGGCGAGGTCGAAGCGTTCGATGATTTTGAGCATTTGCAGCATGGTGAAGCCGGTGGAGTTGGGCGGGGTCTGGGTGACTTCGTAGCCGCGGTAGTGGATGCCGATCGGCTCGCCGGGTTCGGCGTGGATGGCGGCGAGGTCGGCTTCGGTGATCATGCAGCCACGCTGGGCCATGCCGGCGGCGAGGCGCTTGGCCAATGGCCCACGATAGAAGGTTTCGGCGCCGTCGGCGGCGATCTCCTCCAGGGTGCGGGCGAGGTTGGCCTGGATGACCAGGTCGCCGATCGGGCGGTTATCCAGCGCGGCGCCGAGGAAGGTCGGGCCGCTGGCCGGGTCCGCGGCGAGGCGGGGGCGGTTCTCGGCGGTGATGTCATGGTGGCGGTGAGTGACGCCGAAGCCGTCGCGGGCGAAGCCGATGGCGGGCTGGACGAGGCGGGACCAGGGCAGCTTGCCGTGCGCTGCGTGCATCGCGGCCAGGCCGGCGAGGCAGCCGGGGACCGAGACGCTGAGCGGGCCGGTGATCTCGATACCTTTGGCGAAACGCTCGGCGGTGGCGGCGGCCGGCGCCGGGCCGGTGGCGTTGAACACCTGGCGCTTGCCATTGATGAACACGTTGTAGAAGCCGTCGCCGCCGAGGCCGGACATCATCGGCTCGACCACGCCGAGTGCCAGCGAGACGGCGACGGCGGCGTCGACCGCGTTGCCGCCTTCGCGCAATATGTCGAGCCCGGCCTGGGTGGCGAGCGGGTGGTTGGAGCCGACGGCGCCGCGGCGGCCCATGATCAGCGGGCGGTGGGTGCGGGGGGTGAGATACATCACGCGGCTCCGGTCAGGTGGGTGCGGAAATGCTCGACGACGGCGGCGTAGACGCGCGGGCGATGCTCCGGGCGGATGAAGCCGTGGCCGGCGTAGCTGAATTTCTCGTAGCGGACCGGTTTCTGGCGTTGTTCCATCGCGGCGACGAACAGGTCGCTCTCGTGCATCGGCACGCGCGGGTCGCGGTCGCCGTGCAGCACCAGGAGGGGGGCGCGGACGTGGTCGGCGTGGCGGAGCGGGGAGATTTGCGCGAAGACGGCTTCGTGCTCGCCGCGGAAGCCGTATTCGCGGGCGCGGTGGTCGCTGCGCCAGGGGCCGGTGCGCTCAAGTAACGTGTTGAACTCGGCGATGCCGTAATAGTCGACGGCGGCGTGCCAGAGCTCGGGTTGCAGGGTGATCGCGGCCAGCACCACCCAGCCGCCATAGGACTGGCCCATGATGCCGATGCGGCTGGCGTCGATCTCCGGGCGGGCGGCGAGCCAGGCGTGGCCGGCGGCAAGGTCGGCCAGGCAGTCCGGCCGCTTGTCGAACTCGTCGGATTCCATGTAGGCGCGGCCGTAGCCGGTGGAGCCGCGGATGTTCGGCAGCAGCACGGCGAAGCCCTGGTCGAGCAGCATCTGGGTGTCGGCGCGGAAATTGGCGCGGGTCTGGCTGGCCGGGCCGCCATGCACCCAGACCACGGCGGGGTGGCCGCCGGGGGGCGCCGGAGTCTTCGGCAGCGCGAACCAGCCGGGGATGCGCTTGCCGTCGAAGCTGGTCCACTCCACCAGATGCGGGGTGATCAGCTGGGCCGGGTCGATGCCGAGTTCGGCCTTCGGGTCGGGCTCGGCGATGGCGCGGTGGCTGCCGTTCTGCCACAGCCAGATGCCGGGCGGCGTGGTCGGGCTCTGCGCGGTGAACGCCAGGCTCTGGCTGTCCGGCGCCCAGGCGAGGTCGGCCACGATCCCGTGCGGCAGGCCGCCGAGGGCAGGGCGGTCGCCGCCGATGGGGCCTACTTTCAGCACCGCGTAGCCGCGATCGTTCTCGATGGTGGCGAGCAGACTGCCGTCCGGCGACAGCGCCCAGGCCTCCAGCTCGCGGCCGGGGGCGGCGTAGAGCACGGTGACGGCGCCGGTCGCCGGGTCGATGCGGCAGACGCGGGTGAAGTCCTCGCCGCCCAGATCGGTGATTGCGCCGATCGCGGCGCCGGCCTCGATCCAGCGGATGGCGGAGAACTGGGTGGGGCCGGGGCGCGGCACTTCCACCACGCCGCCGCCATCGACCTCCAGCACGAACAGCCGCTGATCGGTGCTGGAATGGTCGTGCAGCATCAGCAGCCGGGTGCCGTCCGGCGACCAGGACGGCACGGTGAGGATGCCGTTGCCTTCCAGCAGGCGGGTGCGGCTGCCGGTGGCGAGGTCCTGGATGTGGATGTCGAACAGCGTCTGGTCGCGGTCGTTGGCGGCCAGCGCGATGCGGCTGCCGTCCGGCGACCAGGCGCCGAATTCATGGATCACCTCGGGCGCCTCGGTCAGCGCGCGGGGCTGGCCGCCGGGTTCCAGCAGCCAGAATTGCTGCCGCTCGTCGCCGCCGGCATCGATGCCCCAGATCAGCCGCTCATCGGTGGGCGAGCGGCGCAGGAAGGCGACCTTCTCGGTATGGTGGCTCAACTGGCGGGCATTGCCGCCATCGGCATCCATCGCCCAGACCTGCGGCAGGCCGGCGCCGGGCGGGTTGGTGCCGCGCAGATGGTAGATGGTGGCGCCGTCCTTGGAGAAAACCGGCGAGGTGATCGAGCCGATCTTTCCCCAGGCTTCGGTCGGGATGGGCATGGCGGTCTCCTGCATGTTGGACGCAGCATATCCATTGGCTGGCCGCTGGAAAGCCCAGGGGCAGGCATGCCCGATCCATTGTGGTGTGCGGCATCTCCGCGACTCCGGCGCCGCACCTTCCTGCCTGCCTGCCTCCCTCGTATAGTGCAGCAAAACAGGAGGACGGGCATGGCCGGACGGTTCGATGGGCGGGTGGCGGTGGTTACCGGCGGGGTTTCCGGCATTGGCCGGGCGATTGCCACGCGGCTGGCGGCCGAGGGAGCGAAGCTGGCGATCTGGGATCGTGACGAGACGGCGCTGGCCGGGGCGGCGGCGATGTTCGGGGCGCCGGTGCATACCGTGGCGCTCGACCTGGTGGACGTGGCGGCGGTGCAGCGGGCGGCGGACGGCACCGCGGCGGCGCTGGGCGGGATTGATATCCTGGTGGCCAGCGCGGGCATCACCGGTTCCAATCATCCGTCGTGGGAGTATCCGCTGGAGGACTGGCGGCGGGTGATGGCGGTGAATGTGGACGGCGTGTATTTCTGCAACCGCGCCGTGGTGCCGCATATGCGCCGTGCCGGCTATGGGCGGATCGTCAACATCGCGTCGATCGCCGGCAAGGAGGGCAACCCCAACGCGGTGGCCTACTCGGCGTCGAAGGCGGCGGTGATCGGGCTGACCAAGTCGATCGGCAAGGAACTGGTCGAGGGTAACATTCGCGTGAATTGCGTCGCCCCGGCGGCGGTGCAGACGCCGATCTTCGATCAGATGACCCCGGCGCAAATCGCCTTCATGCTGTCGAAAATTCCGCTCGGGCGCTTCGGAACAACCGAGGAAGTGGCGGCCCTGGTGTGCTGGCTGTGCAGCGAGGAGGCCAGTTTTTCCACCGGCGCGGTGTTCGACTGTTCCGGCGGCCGGGCAACCTATTGATTGCGAATGTAGGAGAATCTCTCTACAGTCTTACGAAACGTTTTATCGACATCAATGCGGCGTTATCGCTAGACTGCTCCGATTAGGATTTGGAGCGGCCGCATTGCAGACGTTGATTGCCATCGAGCAGAGCCTGTTGACGCGTCGAGCTCGGCCGCCGGATGTTCCGGCGGCGGTAGACGACGTGCTTGGTGATCCGTCGCTGCGGGTCACCCGGGCGGCGCCCGCCGCGCATGCGCTGGCGGTCGAGGTGCAGCAGCGCGTGGCGCCCGAGGAACTACCCTACCACAACCGCTACCATGTCGCGGAGGCGGTGCTGGCGATGGGCCTGCTGGGGTCGCTGGCGCGGATCGACGGGCTGATCGACGCTGATATGGCAGCACTCGGCGTGGCGGCGATGGTCGGGCACGACCACGGCCATGACGGCGCCCCGGCGCACAACGGGCGGCTGGAGCGGCTGGCGGTGGCGCTGAGCCTGCCGGTGCTGGCCGCCGCCGGGCTTGACCCGGCGGGGCTGGATATCGTCGCCGAGGTGATCCTGGCGACCGACCCGGCGCGGGTGCAGGCTAATGCCGCGCGGGTTGCCGGCGACCTGCCTGGCGACCCACGCGGACCGGGGTTCGACCTGCTCTGTCAGATGGCCAACGAGGCGGATGTGTTCGTGGCATTGTTGCCGACGCGCGGCTGGCGGATGGGCCGGGCGCTGGCGGCGGAATGGCGCCTCGGCGGCTACCCGAACGCCGATACGGTGGCCAGCTTCAGCGGCCGGCTGGCGTTCCTGCGGCGCTATCGCCGGTTCTCGCCGCCGGCCCAGCGGCTCGGCCTGGCGCACGCCGTAGAGCAGCAGGTGGCGGCGTTTGCCTGGGGCGCGGGCTCGCCCGAGGAAGGTGCTGCGAGCCTGGACCGGATGCCGCAGAGGGCGGCGCTGCGGCGCTACATGGATGCGCTGCGCGGGCTGGAGGCGATGTAGGATCTTCTTTTTGTGAACAAAAAGAAGCAAAAAAACTTTTCATTCGTTTTGGAGACTCCGGAGTCTCCACGTCACCAATGTTGCAGGGCGAATGAGAGTTTTTTGGTCCTTTTTTGCAAAAAAGGACTGCTTGCTTTTGCCTACTCCAGCCCAAACGCCCAGGCCAGCACGCCCTTCTGCGCGTGCAGCCGGTTTTCCGCTTCGTCGAACACCACCGATTGCGGTCCGTCGATCACCTCGGCGGTGACTTCCTCGCCGCGATGGGCCGGCAGGCAGTGCATGAACAGCGCGTCGCCGGCGGCCAGCGCCATCAGCCGCTGGGTCACCTGATACGGCGCCAGCAGATTGTGGCGGGCGGTGTTGGGGTCGTCGGACATGCTGACCCAGGTATCGGTCACTACGCAGCGCGCGTCTTTTACCGCCGTTTCGGGATCGCTGGTCAGTTCGATGGTGGCGCCCTGGGCGCGGGCCCAGGCGACCAGGTCCGGCGACGGGCGCAGGTCCGGGGGCGTGGCCAACCGCAAGGTGAAGCCGAAGCGGGCGGCGCTTTCGATCCAGCTTTGCGCCACGTTGTTGCCGTCGCCGCACCAGGCGATCACCTGGCCGGCGATCGGGCCGCGCTTTTCCTCGAAGGTCAGCACGTCGGCCATCAACTGCACCGAGTGCGAGTTGTCGGTGAGCCCGTTGATCACCGGGATGCTGGCGTTGTTCGCCATCTCCATCAGCCGGGCATGGGTGTAGGTGCGCATCACGATGGCGTCGACATAGCGCGACAGCACCTTCGCGGTGTCGGCGATAGTCTCGCCGCGGCCGAGTTGCATCTCGGCGCCGCTGAGGTTGATCACGTCGCCACCCAACTGGCGCATGCCGACCTCGAAGCTGACGCGGGTGCGGGTGCTGGGCTTCTCGAAGATCATCGCCAGGGTCTTGCCGACCAGCGGCTTGTCGCCGCCTGGCCCGCGACCCTTCAGGCTGCTGGCCAGATCGAGCATGTGGCGCAGCTCGGCGGTTTCGTGGTCGCGGATGTCGATGAAGTGGCGGGGAGCAGCCTGCTCCCCGCCGGTCTTCATGCCACCCACAGGTGAGAGCCTGTGTACGACGGCGGAACTCACGACACGGCGTTCCGGCTGTCGCTCATTGCGCCGCGACCTCCAGCGCCGCCTGCACCTGGGCGGCGCCCTGGCGCATCATCGCCACGGCGGCGGTGATGTCGGCGTCGGTGATCACCAGCGGCGGCACCAGGCGCAGCACGTTGTCGCCGGCGGTGACGGTCAGCAGGCCGGCGGCGGTGAAGGCGGCCTGCACGTCGCCGGCCGGCACCACGCATTTCAGCCCCTGGATCAGCCCGGCGCCGCGCACATCGACGAACACGCGCGGGAACTCGGCGACCAGCTTGCCCATCGCGTTCCACAGCACCTGGCCCCTGCGGCCGACCTCGTCGAGGAAGCCGGGGGCGAGGATGACGTCCAGCACCGCGTTGCCGGCGGCGCAGGCCAGCGGGTTGCCGCCGAACGTGCTGCCGTGGGTGCCGGGCACCAGTGCCTTGGCGATCGCCTCTTTCGCCAGCACCGCGCCGAGCGGGAAGCCGCCGGCGATGCCCTTGGCGACCGAGATCACGTCCGGCTCGATGCCCGCCCATTGATGCGCGAACAGCTTGCCGGTGCGCCCCATGCCGGACTGCACCTCGTCCAGCCCGAGCAGGATGCCGAACTCGTTGCAGGTGGTGCGCAGGTCACGCAGGAACTGCAACTGCGCCGGCCGCACGCCGCCCTCGCCCTGGATCGGCTCGATGATCACCCCGGCGGTGGCCGGGCCGATCGCGTCGCGCAGAGCGTTGAGGTTGTTGAACGGCACATGGTCGAAGCCGTCCACCGGCGGGCCGAAGCCTTCCAGGTATTTCTTGTTGCCGGTGGCGGCCAGCGTCGCCAGCGTGCGGCCGTGGAAGGCGCCCTCGAAGCAGATGAAGCGGAAGCGCTCCGGCTTGCCCGCGTCGTGCATGGCGCGGCGCATCATCTTGATCATGCCCTCGTTCGCCTCGGCGCCCGAGTTGCAGAAGAACACGCTGTCGGCGAAGGAGTTGGCCACCAGCCGCTCGGCCAGGCGCTCGGCCTGCGGGATGCGATACAGGTTGGAGACGTGCATCACCTTGTGCGCCTGTTCGGCGATGGCGTCGGCCAGATGCTTGTTGCCGTGGCCGAGCGAGGCGGTGGCGATGCCGGAGCCGAAATCGAGGAATCGTCGCCCGTCCGTGGTCCACAGCCAGGCGCCTTCGCCCCGCTCGAAAGCGAGGTTGGCGCGGTTGTAGTTCGGCAGCAGGGCGGGAATCATTGTCCTGTCGGTCCTCATTGCCCATGATCGGGCGGATTTCCCCAGGGTTGCGCCGGCGGGCGCCCCTGCGCCCACGGTTCCGGGAAAGCGGAAACAATGGGCCGGGGCCGCGCGGGAAGTCAAACGCCGTGCGCAGCGGAACGGCGGGAAAGGCCCGGATGGCGCGCATGGCGGCTCTGCGTCGGTGCCGGCGCGGTATCCTCCGGCGCTGGGGAGTGGCATGGTTCACCCATGCCTCCCCGCCGCGCCGCCCCCACCCTGTCAGGCCCACCCGACGAGGCCGCATTGTATGACGCCGCGATGGCGCATGTCGCCCGCTATGCCACCACCCAGGCCGGGCTGGCGCGGGTGCTGAACCGGCGGGTGGATCGCTGGGCGCGGGCGGCCGGTGAGGCGTCGGATGATCCCGAGGGGCTGGCCGCTGCCGTTGCCGGCGCGCGGCTCGCGGTGCGCGCCGTGGTGGCGCGGCTGGTGGCGCTGGGGGCGGTGAACGACGCCGCCTTCGCCGCCTCGCGCGCCCGCAGCCTGGGCCGCGCCGGCCGCTCGCGCGTCGCGGTGGCCGCCCATCTGGCGGCGCATGGCGTGGCCAAGGAGACCGCCCAGGCGGCGCTGCCGGACGATCCCGCCGCCGAACTCGGCGCCGCCGTGCTGCTGGCCCGCCGCCGCCGCATCGGGCCGTTTCGCCGCAGCGAGGCCGACTCTGAGATCCGGCGCCGCGAACTCGGCATGCTGGCGCGCGCCGGCTTTCCGCAGCCGGTGGCCGAGGCCGCGCTGGACATGCCGCCGGACGAGGCCGAGGCGCTGGTGCTGCGGCTGCGGTGGACATGACGAGCCGGGCATGATCCACGGTCCCGTCGTGTTCACCCTGGCCGGGCTGCGGCGCGGGGCGATGGTCAGCCTGCCGCTGCTGATCGGGCTCGCGCCATTCGGCGTGGTGTGCGGCATCACCCAGCAGGCGGCCGGGCTGTCGCTCGGCGAGACCATCCTGATGGCGGGCCTGGTCTATGCCGGTGCGGCGCAACTGGTGGCGCTGGCCGCCTGGACGCACCCGCCCTCGGTGATTGCGGCCACGTTCGCGGCGCTGGTGGTCAATCTGCGGCTGGCGCTGATGGGGCCGGTGCTGGCGCCGTGGCTCGACCGGCTGCGCGGCTGGCGGGTCTGGCTCAGCCTGTTCACCATGGTCGATCCGAGTTGGGCGCTGTCGGTGCGCGAGATCAGCGAGGGGCGGCGCGACGCGGCGTTTCTGCTCGGCGCCGGGGGGGTGATGTGGGCAAGTTGGCTGATCACCAGCATCGCCGGGCATCTGCTGGGCGAGGCGATCCAGCCGGCGCCGGGGCATCCGATCTTTTTCGCGGCACTGGCGGTGTTCGTGGCGCTGCTGGTCAATCTGTGGCGCGGCAAGGCGGATGTGCTGCCGTGGCTGGTGGCCGGGGCGATTGCCGTGGCCACCGCGCATCTGTTGCCGGGGACCTCGTGGTACATGCTCACCGGCGCACTGGCCGGCAGCCTGCTGGGGGCGTTGCGCGACGCCCGCTCCGACGGCGCGGACCGGCGGTAGTGCTGGATTTCCACCCCTGGACGGTGGCGGCCATCCTGGGCATGGCGGCGGCGACCTATCTGTGCCGCGGCGGCGGCTACTGGCTGTTCCGCCAGGTGACGCCGGGGCCGATGCTGCGCTCCGCGCTGTCCTATATCCCCGGCACGCTGTTCGTCAGCTTCGTGGCGCCGGGGCTGCTGGACGGGCGGCTGCATACGCTGGTGGGGGCGGCGGCGACAGTGGCGGTGATGCTGTGGACCCGCAGCCTGGCCTGGGCGATCATCGCCGGCACCGCGGCGGCCTGGCTGGCCTGGAGCCTGGTGTGACGGTGCCCTCCTATCGGGCGGCGATCGTCGCCGGGGTGTGCGCCACCTTGCTCGGGGTCGGGCTGCAGCGCTTCGCCTATTCGCCGCTGCTGCCGGCGATGGTGCATGCCGACTGGCTGACCGGCGGCGAGGCCGGCACGCTGGGGGCGGTGAATTTCGCCGGCTATCTGATCGGCGCCGCGATCGCGCCCTCCGCCGGCCGGCAACTTGGCCTGCGCCCGGCGCTGCGGCTGGGCATGGCGGGGGCGACGCTGTGCCTGCTGCTGTGCGCCATTCGCGGGCCGCTGCTGTGGCTGGTGCCGTGGCGCACGCTGGCCGGGATCGCCGGCGGCATATTGATGGTGCTGGCCGGGCCGGCGGTGCAGGCGGCGGCGCCGCTGCGGATGCGCGGGCTGGCCGGCGGGCTGCTGTTCGCCGGCGTCGGGCTCGGCATCATGGCCAGCGCGGTGATCGTGCCGGCGCTGCTGACCTCCGGCGTCTCGGCCACCTGGGTCGCGCTGGCGGTGGCCGGGCTGCTGCTGACCGTGCTGTCGTGGAACCGCTGGCCGGACGTGCCGCCGCCGCCGCTCGGCCGGCGCCCGGCGCTGATCGGGCCGGTCGGGCGGCTGGTGCTGGCCTATGGTCTCGCCTCGGTCGCCGCCACCGCCTACATGGCGTGGTGGCCGGACTATATTGCCCGTGGCCTGGGCCAGGGCACCTCGATGGGCGCGCTGGGTTGGCTGCTCTACGGCTTCGGCATCACCATCGGCCCGGCGCTGTGCGGCTGGCTGGCCGACCGGATCGGCGGCCAGCGGGCGTTTGCCATCACGCTGCTGGTGCAACTGGTGCCGGCCAGCCTGCCGCTGTTGCTGGATTCCTGGGTCTGGCTCGCCATCGCGGCGGTCAGCGGCGGCATCACCGCCGCCGGACTCACCGGCCTCACGCTGATCCGCGCACGGGAAATCGCCGACGACCAGGCGGCCGGCATCTGGCGGCTCGGCACCGTCGCCTGGGCGGCGGCACAGATGGCCAGCGGCTTCGTGATGGCCTGGGCCTACGCGGCCACCGGCAGCCATGCCTCGGTGTTTGCCATCGGGCTGGTGGGGGCGGTTTTGGCGCTCATCGTGGGAAGGAAGTAAGGCGTTTGAACGTTGACACCGGTTATTGGAAACCGGGATGACGCGGGACGGGGCGGGATTTGGTGGGATATTCATAGGGTTGCGCGGCGCGGCGGGCGGCAGGGCTTGGCATGGACATCCGGGGCTGCGATGCGGATTTGACAGCGGTTTCTGGAAATCGCGGCGCCGGGGCGGCTCGCGTCGAGAGGGTTCTTAGGGGCATGTAATTTGGCTCTTAACCGGTGCGGGGGCGGCGCCTGCATCGCGCCCTCCAGGGCCGCCGCGAGCAGCTCCAGGTTGACGGTGGCGTAGAGCT
>DATJEA010000122.1:0-7728 GCA_035497095.1 Acetobacteraceae bacterium
GCCAGCAGCGCCGCCGCCGCGTTCTCCAATTGCTGCGGCCCCACCCGCAGGCCGGCGAAACGCCAGTCGCGCAGCACCGGCAGGTCGTAGCCGTGCAGGTCATTGCCGAACGCGAAGCGGACCATGTTTTCCAGCACGATCAGCAGCGCCACCGAGGCGATCGCCACCGTCAGCGGCCCGGCCGGCCGCAGCCGCCGCAGCGCGATCTCGTCGGTCACCAGCCCGAACGCGCCGGCCACCGCAAACGCCGCCAGCAGCGCCAGCGGCGCCGGCCAGCCCCACCACACATTGGCGACGAAGCCGGCATAGGCGCCGATCGTGGCATGGCTCGCCACCGCGAAATTCAGATAGCGCAGCACCGCGTAGATCGTCGTGAACCCGATCGCCGGCACCGCCAACTGGGTGCCGGCCAGCACGCCGTTGATCAGCAGTTGCGCAAGCTCGGTGATCAAGAGATTTCGAGCACGCGCTGCTTGCCCTTCTCGATCACGTCGAAGCGGAACTTGCAGCCCTTGATGTCGCCGCTCGCGGTGAACTCGCACGGGCCGGAGGCGCCCTCGTAATTCACCGCGCGGCCGGCCGCCAGCAGCTTCAGCCCGTCCACCGCGCTGTTGACCTTCTCGCCATCCGGCCCGCCGATATCGCGCACATGGTCATGGATCGCCTGGCCATCGGCGCCGGTCGAACCCGCCTTGGCCAGTGCCAGCGCCGCCAGCGACACATGATCGTAGACCTGGCACGAATACGGGTCCGGCTCATGCCCGAGGATCGCCTTCACCGCCGCATAGGCCGGGCTGCCGACATCCGGCGACGGCTGGAACGACACCAGCCCCTCGGACACATTGGCCGGCACGCTGGCCAGCAGCTTGGCGTTGGCGGCGTAGCCGTAGGTGAATTTGCGGCCCTCATAGCCGGCCCGGTACAACTCGCGCAGCAGCACCGCGAGGTCGGGCTGGTAGCTGTTCAGATACAGCCAGTCCGGCTTGGCCTTCATCGCCTCGTCGACCTCGGAGCGGAAGCTGGTCTTGGCCTGGTCATAGATCACCTGACCCACCGTCTGCGCGCCATGCGCCGCGAGCGCGTCACCGAGCACCTTGTAGCCATCCACCGCGAACGGCGTCTGCGCCGCCAGCGTGAACACCCGCCTGGCGCCATGCGCCGCCATGAAGTCGCCCGCCCGCATGCCCTGCAGATGGGTGTTCGGCTGGGTGCGGATGATGAAGCCCTTGTGCGGCAACTGGGTGATCGAGTCGGCGCCGGAGACGGTGAACAGCATCACCTTGTTCTCCCAGCACAGCGGCGCCACCGCGGTGGTGACCGCGCTGGCCCAGGTGCCGATCACCGCGCAAACCTTATCAACGTCGATCAGCTTGCGCGCGCCGCGCACCGCCGAATCCGGGTTGGTCTCGCTATCCGCGCCGACGATCTCGATCTTGCGACCCAGCACACCGCCGGCCGCGTTCACCGCATCGGCCACCGCGTGCACCACCTTGACCATCGACGGCCCATAGGTGCCGCCCGCCCCGGTCAGCGGCGATAGCGAGCCCAGCCGGATCGGGCCCTCCGCGGCCTGGGCGAGGCGGCTGGCGAACGGCAATGCCAGGCCGCCGAGCAAGGCGGAACGGCGCGTGGTGTGGATGGTCATGGCGCGAAATCCCCCCGGTGTTTTCGCGATCATACAAGGTTGCCGGCTGGCCGCCAGCGCGGAAACGAGGGTCAGCCCGTGTCCGGGACGGGCTGTCAACGTTGCGAAATATAACAAGTGTCGAAAATTGTCGGACAGCAAAACGCGGGCTTGTGTGTATCCCGATACAGATCTTATTGTAGCGATGTCGAAATTATGTGATCTTTTGTAGAGTAACCCATCCGAGTCTGGTCTCCATCCCGAGACCGATTTCGCAGGGATCAGTCAGAAAGGCCGATTCAAATGTATCTCATCTTCAATCCGCACCGCCTCGCCGTTTTGGCTGTGTTGGCAACTGTCGGTTTTGCCGCGGCACCAGCAGGCGCCGCGACATTGCCAGTCAACGCGCTTGGCGTCGGCGGCTGGACTTCCGGCGACACGCGCGCGATTACCGGTTCGCCCGCCACGCCAGCGCAGATCGGTTCCCAGATTATCTTCATGGGTGAAGGCCAGGTTGTTAACGACGCCGCCGGCGGCGTTCCCGATGCCAGCCCAACCGGTTCGCTGAACGGCCTCGGTTATGTTCGGCTGGATGGCACCAGCGCGAATGCTGGCAAGTCCAGCATCGGATATTATGGCGACATCGCCGCCGCCTCCGCACTGGTCGATGGCAGCTTCGGCCTATCTTTCCGCTACTACGTCGATTCCAACCCGACCAAGCGAACGCTTGGTCTAACGATTACCATTTCAAACGGAACCAACGAATACAACCTGTCCTACGTGAACCCGGCGAACGCCTACGACAGTTGGAATACCGCTAGCGTCACCGACATCACGGGCGCGTTCAAACTTTACACCGGCCCCGGCGCGCTGGGCGGTTCCTCGCCGGCGGAAACGCTAGCGGATTGGTCAACCGATCCGACTTTCGGTTCGCTGTTCAACACCGATTACGAGATCACCGGTATCGGCTTCAATCTCGGCTCTTACCAGCGCAACGCGCTCGCCTATCTCGACTCGACTCAGACCAACCTGCTGAACGGTGGCGACGTGATCGATTTCCAAGCTGTCCCGGAACCCGCCAGCATGGCGCTGCTCGGCGCCGGGCTGCTGTCGCTGGCCATGGTCCGCCGCCGCCGCAAGCAAGGCTGAACCGGATAGGCGCGGGCCGTCGTAACGACATCGGCCCGCGTCACCCTCCCAGAAACAGCCGCCGCACCTCGGGGTCCTCGGCCATTGCCCGCGCCGGCCCGCTCAGCGCGGTGCGGCCGTCCACCAGCACCACGCCCTGATCGGCGATCATCAACGCTTCCCGCGCGTTCTGCTCCACCATCACGATCGCCGTGCCCTCGGCATGGATCGCCGCGATGCTGTCGAACAACACCTCGGCGGCCTTCGGCGACAGCCCGGCCGACGGCTCGTCCAGCAGCAGCAGCTTCGGCTGCACCATCAGCGCCATCGCCATCGCCAAAATCTGCCGCTGCCCCCCCGACAAGGTGCGCGCCGCCTGCCGCCGCTTCTCGGCCAGGATCGGGAAGCGGACAAACAGCGCCTCGATCCGCCCATGGGCTGCGCGCGATTCGAGAAACCCGCCCATCTCCAGATTCTCCCGCACCGTCATGGTCGGGAACACATTCGCCTCCTGCGGCACGAAGGCGATCCCCGCCCGCGCCCGCGCCCGCGGCGACAGCGCCTCGATCGGCCGGTCGTCCAGCAGGATGCGGCCGGATTTCAGCCGCAGCAGCCCGGCGACCGCCTTCAGCAGGGTGGACTTGCCGGCGCCGTTCGGCCCGATGATCGCCACCAGTTCGCGCGCCTCCACCCGCAACTCGGCGCCCTTCAGGATCTCGTCCGCGGCGCCGTAGCCGCAGACCACCGCATCCGAATGCAGCAGACTCATCTCAGGCCCATTTCCGGCTGCCCATATAGGCCTCCTGCACCTCGGTATTGGCCGAAATCTCGCTGAATTTGCCCTCGATCAGCCGCTTTCCCTCGGCCATCACGATTACCGGATCGCACAGCCTGGCGATCAGGTCCATGTGATGCTCGATCACCAGGAAAGTGATGCCGTCGGCGCACAGCGCGCGCAGATGCTCGGCGATCTGTTCGGCCAGGCTCGGGTTCACCCCGGCGATCGGTTCGTCGAGCATGATCAGCTTCGGCCGAGCCATCAGCGCGCGGCCGATCTCCAGCAGCTTCTTCTGCCCGCCGGACAGTGCTGCGGCCGGATTATTGGCCACCTGCAAGAGGTTAAGCCGCCGCGCGATCTCCACCGCCCGCACCCGCGCCGCCTCCTCCGCCGCCCGCCCGAGGCCCAGAAACGCGGCGCCCAGCGCCTCGCCGGGCTGGTCGGCGGCATACAGCATCAGGTTGTCGAGCACCGACAGGCGCGGGATGCCACGCGCGATCTGGAAGGTGCGGGTCAGCCCGGTGCGGGTGATCTGGTCGGGCCGCCAGCCGGTGATGTCGCGGCCATCGAATACCACGGTTCCACCGTCCGGCGGCACCACGCCGCTGATGCATTGGAATGCGGTGGTTTTTCCCGCCCCGTTCGGCCCGATCAGCGCGGTGATGGTGCCGGCCCGCACCTCCAGGTCCACCCCGCGCAGCGCCTGCACCCCATAATAGGAGCGCGTCAGCCCCCGCACCGACAGCAGCGCGCTCATGCAAACGCCGAGGCGTCGAAGCCATCCGGCAGCACGCCGCGCGGGCGGATCATGTCGTATGGCCCGCGCGGCAGATACCGGCCGCTGCCCGGTTCGGCCTGCACTTTGCCATCGCGCATCACCACCTCGCCGCGCCGCAGCGTGGCCACCGGCCAGCCGGTTACCTGCATGCCCTCGTAGGGTGTATAATCCATAACATGCTGCATCAAGTCATTGGTAAGAGTGACTTTTTGGGTCGCATCCCACAGCACCAAATCAGCATCAAAGCCCGGCGCGATGCTGCCTTTGCGCGGGTACAGGCCGAACAGTTTCGCCGGATTGGTCGCGGTGATCCGCACGAACTGGTTGAGATCGATCCGCCCCTTGCCGACCCCCTCGCTGAACAGGATCGGCAGCCGCGCGGTCAGCCCCGGCACCCCGTTCGGGATATCGCGGAACGGCGCCTCCACCCCGTTCACCCGCTTGCCGCGCGGCCCGCCATAGCTCCAGCCGCTATGGTCGGACGAGACCACATCCAGCGTGCCGCGCCGCACATCGTCCCACAGCGCCACGGTATCCGCCGCGTCGCGCGGCGCCGGGGAGCACATGAATTTGGCGCCCTCGAAGCCGGGCCGGTCCATATGCGCCGCGGTCAGGGTGAAATATTGCGGGCAGGTCTCACCCCACACCTTCAGCCCGCGCGCCTGGGCGGCGGCGATTTCGGCGGCGACCTCGCTGCACGAGACATGGAAGATCTGGATCGGCTGATCGACCAGCTCGGCCAGCGCGATGGCGCGGTGGGTGGCCTCGCGCTCGACCATGCGGGGGCGCGCCCAGGCGTGGTATTTCGGCTGGGTGCGGCCGTCTTTCAGTAGCGCCTCGGTGCGCCAGTTGATCGCTTCGTAGTTCTCGCAATGCACCGTCACCAGCGCGCCGGCGCGCCGCGCGGCGGCCAGCACGCGCAGGAAGCCGCGATCGTCCAGGTGCAGCGGGTCATAGGTGAGGAACACCTTCAGGCTGCGGACACCTTGCTCCACCACTTGCGGAATCTGTTTCCAGACAACGTCATCCGACGCATCGGTGATAATCTGGTGGAAGCCGTAATCAACCATCGCCTGCTGCGCGCGAAAGCGATACTCGGCCAGCGGCGCCAATATGCCGGCGCCCTTGAACTGGGTGGAGAAGCTGACCACCGAGGTGGTGCCGCCGGCGAAACAGGCGCGGCTGCCGGTCTCCCAGGTTTCCTCGTCGGCACCGCCGCCTTCCTGCAACTGCTCGATATGGCAATGCGTATCGACGCCGCCCGGCAGCACCAGCAGCCCGCCGGCATCGAGGCTGGCGGCACCCTCCAGCCGCTCACCGATCGCCGCGATGCGCCCGGCGCGGATGCCGATATCGGCGCGCACCGTGTCGCTGCCGGTGACCACGGTGCCGCCGCGCACCACCAGATCGTACTCTGCCATCTTGTGCTCCCGGCCCGCGCTGTTCAGGCTCGCAGTGCAACCGATTTCACCGCCCCCCGCAAGGATATGCGGCCGGAGACCTGCGCATGCGCCTGAGCCATTCCGCGATCCGCCCGGCCGGCGAGCCGGTCAGCATCCAGTTCGAAGGCCAGGAGATTCCGGCGCTGGAGGGCGAGACGGTGGCGGCGGCGCTGTCGGCGGCAGGCATCCTCGCCTATCGCACCACCGCCGGCGGCGCGCCGCGCGGGCTGTACTGCGGCATCGGCGCCTGTTTCGATTGCGTGGTGACGGTGGACGGCCAGACCGGCCGCCGCGCCTGCCTGGAGAAAGTGCGCGACGGCATGGTTGTGACCGGTGCGATCCCGGCCGATCTGGCGCCGCTGGCCCCGGAACCCACCGCCGCCCAGGCCGAGGACCGCGCCTGCGACGTGCTGGTGGTGGGCGCCGGGCCGGCCGGGCTGGCCGCCGCGGTCGCCGCCGCCGAGGCCGGGGCCAGCGTGGTGGTGCTGGATGAGCGCGCCGCACCCGGCGGGCAGTATCACAAGCCGCTCGCGCCCAGCCACGCGCATGACGCGCCGGATGCGCAGTTCCGCGAGGGTGCGGCGCTGGCGGCGCGGGCCGCGCGGGCCGGGGTGGCGCTGCTGCAGGATGCGACGGTGTGGGGCGGCTTCGAGGCCGGGGCGGAGGTGGCGGCGGTGATCGCCGGCCGTGCCATCACCTTTCATCCGAAGCGGCTGATCCTGGCCCCCGGCGCGCATGAGCGGCCGATGCCGCTGCCGGGCTGGACATTGCCCGGCGTGATGACCACCGGGGCGTTGCAGACCCTGGCGCGGGCGCAGCGGGTCTCGCCGGGGCAGCGTGTGCTGATCGCCGGCAGCGGGCCGCTGAACCTGCAACTGGCCTGCGAGCTGGTCGCCGGCGGGGTGCAAGTGGCGGCGGTGATCGAGGCGGCGGCCAAGCCCTCGCTGCGCGGGCTGCGGCATGGCTGGGCGATGCTGCGCGCCGCTCCCGGATTGGTGCGCCAGGGGCTCGGCTACCTGGCGGCGCTGGAGCGGGCGCGAGTCGGCATCATCTGGGAGAGCCGGCTGACGCAGCTTGAGGGCGAGGGCAGGGTGGCGGTGGCGTATCTGGCGACGCCAACCGGGCCGCGCGCCATCGCCGCCGAGGTGGTGGCGATGAATCTCGGCTTCCAGCCGGAAACCGGGCTGGCGCGGGCGCTGGATATTCCGCACCGCTTCGTGGACGAGGGGCTGGGGCATCTGGCGACCGAGACCGACGGCGATGGCCGCACCGCGCTGGCGAATGTGTTCGCGGTGGGCGATGGCGCGGCACTTGGCGGCTCGCGGGTGGCGCTGGCGCGCGGCCGGCTGGCCGGGCTGGCGGCGGCGCGCGACCTGGGGCTGGCGGCACCGGACGAGCCGGCGCTGCGGGCGGCGCTGGCCCGCGCGCAGGCGTTTCAGCGGGCGCTGTGGGCGCTGTTTCCGCCGCCGCCGCCCGACGAAATCGCCGACGCCACCATCGTCTGCCGCTGCGAGGAGGTGACCGCCGGACGGCTGCGCCGGGAGATCGCCGGCGGCCTGGTGTCGATCGCCGCGCTGAAGAAGGCGACGCGGGCCGGCATGGGGCGCTGCCAGGGCCGGTTCTGCGCCGCCAGCATCGCCCGGTTGTGCCCGGACGCACCCCAGGCCGACGCCTTCGCGGCACCTCGGGTGCCGGTGAAGCCGGTGCCGGCGGCCGCCCTGATGTTCGAGGCCGGAGAGTTCGAGGCGCCGCTGCTCGATGACCCGACGCCGAACCAGCGGCTGATGCCGGTGCGCAACGCCGGCAGCACCGCCGAGGCCGCCGATATCGTGGTGATCGGCGGCGGCTCGGTCGGGCTGGCGGTGGCCTATTACCTGGCGAAAGACGGCGCCGATGTGCTGGTGATCGACCGTGACGAGACCGGCATGGCGGCGGCCACCGCCAATGCCGGCAGCCTGCATGTGCAGTTGCTCAGCTA
>DATJEA010000123.1:0-24096 GCA_035497095.1 Acetobacteraceae bacterium
CCAATATCGACGCCCACACCTTTCCCAATGGCTGCCACATCGCCGAGGTGGAGATCGACCCCGAGACCGGTGTCACCAGGCTGCTGCGCTATACCGTCACCGACGACATGGGCAAGACCGTCAACCCGATGATCGTGCGCGGCCAGGTGCAGGGCGGCGTGGCGCAGGGCTTCGGCCAGGCGGTGCTGGAGCACACCGTCTACGACGCCGAGTCCGGCCAGCTGATCTCCGGCAGCCTGATGGACTACACGCTGCCGCGCGCCGACGACCTGCCGGATATCGAGGTCGACCTGATCGAGGTGCCGTGCCTGACCAACCCGCTGGGCGTGAAGGGCGCGGGCGAGGCCGGTGCGGTCGGCAGCCCGCCGGCGGTGATGAACGCCATCGTCGACGCGCTGACCCCGGTGGGCGTCACCCATCTGGACATGCCGGCGACGGCGGAAAAGGTCTGGAAGGCGATCGAGACCGCCCGGGCGGCGTAAGAAAGCGGCGTTTTTTTGTAAAAAAACGCGCAAAAAACTTCATCCATTGGGGTGGCGGAGGCTCCGCGCACGCCAATGGATGGAGTTTTTTTGCTTCCTGGCCGTCCGACAAAAACGACCTCCCGCCAGATGAACCAGACGCGCATGGACCGCGCGGAGCGGAGCGACTATTCCCACGTCTCCGCCGCCGCCCGAACATGGATTGCCGCGCCGAATGCCGTTGCCCCGCCTCCCCGACATCACCCGCCTGATCGCCACCCTGGCCGAACGCAGCAGCCGCCACGCTTTGGCGGTGGTGCTGGGTGGCGCGCTGCTGGCGATGCTGGCCGGCTGGCTGGCGGTCGCGCATCTGGGCATCACCACCGACACCGAGGAGATGTTCGCCAAGTCGCTGCCCTGGCGGCAGCGGGAGATCGCGCTGGCGAAGGCGTTTCCGCAGTTCCAGGATCTGCTGGTGGCGGTGGTGGACGGCGCCAGTCCGGAGATCGCCGAGCAGACCGCGCGCGAACTGACCACGGCACTCAAGGCCGATCCCGCACATTTCACCTTGGTCCGCGAGCCGGCCGCCTCGCCGTATCTGGAAAAATACGGGCTGATGTTCCTCGACGCGACGACGCTGGGCCAGGTGATGGACCGCACCATCGACGCCCAGCCATTCCTCGGCCAACTGGTCGCCGACCCCAGCGCGCGCGGGCTGTTCGCCGGGCTGGCGCTGATGGCGATGGGGGTGGAGCGCGGGCAGGCCGACCTCACCTCCTTCGCGCCGGCGCTGCTGGCGTTCCACACCGCGCTGGCCGCGGCACTGGCCGGCCATCCGCAGCCGCTCTCTTGGCAGCGGCTGCTGGGCGGCAAGCTGGTCGATCTGGCCGGGCCATACCGCATCGTGCTGGCCAAGCCGAAGCTGGATTACGGCGCGCTGGAGCCCGGGCGGGCCGGCTCGCAGGCGCTGCGCGCGGCGGCGGCGAAGCTGGAATTCGTGCGCAGCGGCCAGGCGCATGTGCGGCTCACCGGCTCGGTGGCGCTGGCCGATGAGGAGTTCGCCACGGTCGCCCAGGGCGCGCTGCTGGCGACCGCCGCCAGCCTGCTGCTGGTGCTGTTGTGGCTGGTGCTGGCGGTGCGCGACTGGCGGCTGATCCTGGCGATCGGCGCCACGCTGGGGCTCGGGCTGGCGCTGACCAGCGGCTTCGCGGCGCTGGCGGTGGGCACGCTGAACCTGATCTCGGTGGCATTCGCCATCCTGTTCGTCGGCATCGCGGTGGATTTCGCCATCCAGTTCTGCGTGCGCTACCGCGAGATGCAGCTATCCTACCCAGGGCCGCGGCGCGGGCGCGCGCTGCACGCCACCGCGGTGGTGGTGGGGCCGCAGGTGCTGGTGGCAGCCGTTGCCGCGTCGGCCGGCTTCCTCGCCTTCGTGCCGACCGATTTCCAGGGCGTCGCCGAGCTGGGGCTGATCGCCGGCGTCGGAATGCTGATCGCCTGCGCCTGCACGCTCGGCTTCCTGCCGGCGGTGCTGACCCTGCTGCGGCCGCCGGGCGGCGACGCGGCGGTGGGCTACGCCTGGGCCGGGCGGCTGGAGCGGCAGGTGGTGCGGTTCCGCGCCCCGGTGCTGGCCGGCTTCGCCACGCTCGGGCTGCTCGGCCTGCTGCTGCTGCCGCATCTGCAGTTCGACAGCGACCCGCTGCACACCAAGGACGCCTCCACCGAGGCGATGCGCACGCTGGCGGACCTGATGGCCAATCCGGTCACCAGCCCGTACACCGCCGATATCCTGGCGCCGAACCAGGCCGCCGCCGACGCGCTGGCCGCCCGGCTCGGCCGCCTGAAACTGGTCGACCAGGTGGTGACGCTGTCCAGTTTCGTGCCGCAGGACCAGCAGGCCAAGCTGCCGATCATCGCCGACGCCGCCTCCATCCTGGGCGCCACCCTGGCGCCGCGCACGCCGGCCGCGCCGGTGACGCCCGGCGATATCCGGCTGGCCGCCCGCACCGCGCTGGCGCAGATCGACAATGCCGCCGACAAGCTCGCCAAGGGCGCGCCGCTGGCGCTGATCGGCGACGATTTGCGTCGGCTGGCCACCGCCGACGACGCCACCCTGCTGGCCGCCAACGCGGCGCTGACCCGCTTCCTGCCGCAGCAACTGCAACGGCTGCGCGACGGGCTCGATGTCGGCCCGGTGACCGCCGCCGCGATTCCACCCGAACTGGCGCGCGACTGGATTCTGCCGGATGGCCGAGTGCGGGTGCAGGCGGTGGCGGTGCGGGCGGCGCAGGATTCCAAAGGGTTGCGCGATTTCGTCGCCGAGGTGCGCTCGGTGGCGCCTGATGCCACTGGCTCGGCGGTCGGCATCGTGGAGAGCGCCGATACCATCATCGGCGCCTTCCGCACCGCGGCGATCGGCGCGCTTATCGCCATCGCGGTGCTGCTGTCGCTGGCGCTGCGCCGGCCGCAGGAGGTGGCGCTGACCATGGCGGCGCTGCTGCTGTCGGCGCTGCTGACCGTGGTGGTGATCGCGGCGCTGCATATTTCGCTGAATTTCGCCAATATCATCGCGCTGCCGCTGCTGCTGGGGGTGGGCGTGTCGTTCAACATCTATTTCGTGATGAACTGGCGCGCCGGCCACCGGCTGTTCCTCGGCACCGGCACGGCGCGGGCGATCCTGTTCTCGGCGCTGACCACGGCGACCGCGTTCGGCTCGCTGGCGGCCAGCCATCATCCCGGCACCGCCAGCATGGGCACGCTGCTGCTGATCGCGCTCGGCTGCACCCAGCTGGTGACGTTGATCTTCCTGCCGGCGCTGCTGGCGCGCCGGCCCGATGCGGAGTCTCGATCATGAAGTTGCGGATCGCCATCGCGTTGCTCGCCGGCTGCGGCCTCGCCGCCGGGCCCGCCCAGGCCAGCGGCTGGCAGGATTTCCACGCCATCATGTGGCAGACCCAGTCCGCCGCCCGCTACACCGCGATGCGCAAGCTCGGCGTTGACGGCGCCATGGTGTTCGGCTTCCGCGGCGAGGTGGAGCCGGCCCGCATCCCGGAACTGCTGGCCGCGCCGCTCAAGGCCGGCATGCGCATCTACCTGGAGAACGTCGCCACCGATTTTTATTCCGCCTATCACCGCTGGACGCCGCAGCACCCGACAGAGCCGAATTTCCTGTTCACCGAGGCGCAGCGCCGCTACCGCGCCGACCCCTCCGACCAGTCGGTGTTCATCCGTACCCCCGGCCTGTCCGACCCGGTGTGGCTCGCGCGCATCGCCACCCGGATGCGCGACAACGGCCGCGCCTTCGCGCCATACCGGCCGCTGTTCTATAATCTCGGCGACGAGCCCGGCATCGCCGATCTGGCGGCGGCCTGGGATTTCGACCGGGCGCCGAGTTCGCTCTCGGCGATGCGGCTCTGGCTGCGCGGCCAATACCCGTCGCTGGCGGCGCTGAACCGACAATGGGGCAGCGATTTCGCCAGTTGGGACGCGGTGACGCCGCCCACCACCACCGCGGCGCTGGCCCGCACCGACGGCAACGAGTCGGCCTGGACCGATTTCCGCAGCTTCATGGACGAAGCCTTCGCCCACGCGCTGCGGGTCGGCACCGACGGGCTGCACGAAGGCGACCCGGACGGCTTGTCCGGCATCGAGGGCACCCAGGCGCCCGGCCCCGGCGGCTACGACTATATCCGCCTCGCCCATGCGGTGGACGTGATGGAGATGTACGGCGCCGGCGACAGCACCGACATCGCCCGCTCGTTCAACCCCGACCTGGTGGTGCTGACCACCGGCTTCGGCGGCGGCCCGGCGGAGAACCGGCGCATCTGGCACAGCATGCTGCAAGGCGCGCGCGGGCTGATCCTGTGGGACTCCAAACTCGATTTCGTCGACGATGCCGGCGCCCCCAGCCAGCGCGCCCGCGAACTGGCGCCGCTGCTGCTTGAACTGCGCGGTGGCCTTGGCGCGCAGTTGATCGCGCTGCGGCCGGCGCCGAGCCCGGTCGCCATCCTCTACTCGCCGACCAGCCAGCATGTGCAATGGCTGCTGGCCCGCCGCGCCGAGGGCACGCCGTGGAACGACCGCACTTCGGAGACCGAGTGGAAAGACGACAACCCGATGCGGCGCGCCATCGCCGCCACCGTCCGCACGCTGACTCATCTCGGCCTGCCGCCGCATTTCGTCTCGGCCGCGATGCTGGAGCATGGCCTGCTCTCCGCCCCCGGCGCGCCGCGCGCCCTGGTGCTGCCGCAGGCGCTGGCGCTGTCACCGGCCGCGGTGGCCGCGATCCGACAGTTTCAGGCCAGCGGCGGGGTGGTGGTGGCGGATGGCGCGCCGGGCGCGTTCGATGGCCATGGCCGGCGGCTGGACACCCCGGCGCTGGCCGATCTCGCGCCCCATCTGGTGCCGCTCGACGGCATGGCCGACGCGCTGGCGCGGGCCGGCATCATCGCCGGCTTCTCGCTGCGCCAGACCGATGGCGGCAAGGCCGGCGGCGTGGCGATAAGGGTGCTGCGCAGCGGCGGGGTCACGGTGCTGGCGCTGGAGCGGGATGCCGCCGGAGCGCCGCCGTCCGGCCGGCTGGAATTGCGGCTGGCCGCGCCCGCCACCATCCGCGATCTGCGCGACGGCCGCTTCTCTCCCGCCGCCGACCGCATCGCCGTCACGCTCGACCCGGTGGCGCCGACCCTGCTGGCGATCTCCCCGGCGCCGCTGCCCGGCCCGACTGTCGCCGGCCCCGCCGAGGCCGCTTCCGGCGACACCGTCACCTGGCGCCTGGCGCTCACCGCGCCCGACAGCGCGGCGCACGCGCTGCGCATCCGGCTGTTCCCCCCCTCGGGCCAGCCGGACGCCAGCATCTCCGGCGTGCGGGTGCTGCGCGGCGCCGGCGCCGAATGGCAGGCGACGTTCCCGCCCGACGCGCCGACCGGCCGCTGGCGAATCGAAGCGACCGACATCCTGAGCGGCAAGGTCGCCCACGGCGAGTTGCAGCTGAAACCCCGCTGAGCCTACCCGCCGGGCGGCGCGAAGCTCACCCGCAGTGTGAGGTCCGGCGCCCGCTTGCGATTGAACACCTGGCCACTGGCCAGCACATCGGCGTCGCGGTCCGGCTCCAGCGCTCGCACGGTTGCGGAGCGCACGATGATGAAGGCCATGTCCACCTGCTGCCGGTCGCGCCCGTGCAGCGGCACGAAGATCGCGCCCTTGTGGCCCTCGCCGAATTCCAGCACCTCGGCGGTGGCGATCGAGCGCGGCGACAACGTCACATAGGCGCCGCTGCCGACGAATTCGACGGAGAACAGGAATGGCTCGGAGAGCTTGTCGATCACCAGGTCGATCACCGTCTGGCAGCCGCTGGGCGGGCAGGCGACCTCGTTCGGGCGGCCGACCAGCGCACCCTTGGCGTCCACCTGGCTGACCTGGATCAGCCGCGTGCCGGCATCGGCCGGGGCGTCGGCCAGCTGCGCACGGGCGACCGGCGCGGCCACCGCGACCACGGCACCGAGCACCAGCGCGAACCAGAGGCGGGGCATCGCCACTCCGGTCACACCGCGTCGGCGGCGGTCGGGCGCTTGCGGCCGGCCGGCGTCGCGGCCGGCGGTTCGTTGTCGCCGAGCGCCTTCAGCAGCGCCTCGCGCAACTGCGCCAGCCGGCGCTCGTTCTCCACCTTCAGGCCGAACACGTCCTTCACGTAGAACACATCCACCGCCCGCTGGCCGTAGGTGGTGACATGCGCCGAGGCGATCTGCAGCCCCTGTTCGCTGATCGCCGCGGTCACGTCGTGCAGCAGGCCGGGCCGGTCGCGGCCGTTCACCTCCAGCACGGTATGGGTGTGCGAGGCATGGTTGTCGATCACCACCCGCGGCGGCACATGCATCGCCCTGAGCCGCGCACCGAGCAGGCTCTGCGACATCTTGCGAATTTCGTGCGCCAGCTTCAGCCGGCCGGACAGTGCCTGTTCGATCAGCACCGAGAGCCGCGCCAGCTTGCCCGGCGCGTCGATCACGTTGCGCGCGGCGTCCTGGATCCAGAACGTGTCGAGCGCCATGCCGTTGGTGAGCGTATGGATGCGGGCATCGACGATCGAGGCGCCGGCCACCGCCAGCGCGCCGGCGATGCGGCTGAACAGCCCGGCATGGTCGGAGGCATAGACGGTCACCTCGGTCACCGCGCGATCCGGCAGCGGCTGCGTGCGCACGGTGAGCGGTGCGGCGCGCTGCTCGGCCTCGCGGATCATGCGGGCGTGGCGGGCGTGGCTCTCGGGGTCGAAGGCCAGCCAGTAGCTGGGGTAGCCGAGGCCGAGATACTGCTCGCGGTCGGCGGCCGACCAGTCGGCCAGCAGCAGGGCGGCCGCCTCGCGCGCCCGGCTCACCCGTACATCGCGCTCGGTGGTGGACAGCCCGCCGGCCAGCACTTCGATCACCCTGGCATACAGGTCACGCAGCAGCGTCGCCTTCCAGCCATTCCACACTTTCGGCGACACCGCCCGCATGTCGGCCACCGTCAGCACCAGCAGCAGCCGCAGCCGCTCCGGCGACTGCACCGTCTCCACCAGGTCGAGGATGGTCTTGGGGTCGTCGATATCGCGCTTGAAGGCGACCTGGCTCAGCAGCAGATGGTGCAGCACCAGCCAGGAGACCATCTCGGTCTCCTCGGCCGACAGCCCGAGCGCCGGGCCGACCTGCTGCGCCACCTCGGCGCCGAGTTCGGAATGGTCGCCGCCGCGCCCCTTGGCGATGTCGTGCACCAGCATCGCCACATACAGCGCCCGGCGCGATTGCAGGTGATCGACCAGGCCGGAGGCGATCGGCGCGATCTCGATCAGCTCGCCGCGCTCCAGCGTGTTCAGCACCCGGATCGCCTCGATGGTGTGCTCGTCGACGGTGAACACGTGATAGGTGTCGAACTGCATCTGGCCGACCACCCGCGCCCAGTCCGGCAGGAAGCGGCCGAGCAGCCCGGTCTCGTTCAGGATGCTCATCCAGCGCGCGCCATCGGCCCGGTTATGCGCGGCATCGCGGCCGCACAGCAGGTCGAGGAACAGCGCCGCGGCTTCCATGTTGCCGCGCAGATCCTGGGCGCGGCGCTCGTTGCGGATCATGCCGCGGATCGCCAGCGGATGCAGCTTGAGGTCGCGGTCGCGCGCCACCTGCAATATGCGCAGCATCTGGATCGGCTCGTGGGCGAAGTCGCGCCCCTTGGCCGGCAGCAACTGGCCGTCCGCCAGCATGAAGCCGGCCGCCGCCACCGCCGCCTCGGCCCGGCCGGAGGCTGCCGCCGGCGGGCCGAGGGCGGCGCGCACCAGCGCTGGTTCCAGCACCCGGGTCAGCCGCACGACCTCGCGCGCGGTGAGAAAGTAATGCCGCATGAACCGCTCGACCGGAAAAGAGCCGGGGCGCTCGGCATAATGCATCCGGCGGGCAAGCTCAGTCTGCACGTCGAAGGTCAGCCGCTCCTCGGCGCGGCCGGCGACGTAGTGCAGATGGAAGCGCAGCGCCCAGAGGAAATTTCACGAGCGCAGCGCCCGGCGCGCCTCGGCCGCGGTCAGCATGCCGCCGGCCGGTCCCTCGGGGGCGGCCAGCTCGCTCATCGTCGAGCTGCCGAAGATGTAGCGGGCGATCCAGTACAGCATCTGCAGGTCGCGCAGGCCGCCGCGACCCTCCTTGATGTTGGGCTCCACCACATAGGCGCTGTCGCCGTAGCGGCGGTGCCGGTTGGCGCGTTCGGCCTGCTTGGCGGCGATGTAGTTGGCCGCCCCCGCCTCGGTGCAGGCGGCGCGGAAGGCGGTGGCGAAATCCTCGAACAGCGGCGCGTCGCCGGTGATCCGGCGGGCATCCAGCAGCGAGGTGCGCACGGTATGGTCGCCGCGCGCACCGGTCATGCAGTCGGCCTTGGAGCGGGTGGCGTGGCCCACCTTCAGCCCCAGATCCCACAGGAAATACAGCATGAACTCGACGATCCGCTCGACCTGCGCGGTCGGCCGGCCCTCGGTGAGGAACAGCAGGTCGATATCGCTGAACGGCGCCAGCACGCCGCGGCCATAGCCGCCGGTCGCCGCGATCGTCATCCGGCCCGAGCGGCCGGCTGCCCGGCGCCCTGGGCCGGCGGCGATGCTGGCCACCGCGTGCTGGTACAACTCGGCGATCAGCCCGTCGGTGAGCCCGGCCAGCATCCGCGCCGCCGCCAGGCCGGGCAGCTCGCCCTGCTCGAAGGTCTCGCGCACATGGGTCTGGATGCGGCCCAGATGGCGGCGGAACACTACCAGCGCCGCGTCGCGCGCCGCCGGGCTGTCGGCGCCCTCGGCGGCGGCGGCAAGCTGCTGGCGAAGCTGCGCCGCGGCGTCCTGGGCTGAGTCGGGGAAGGATTCGGGATGGAGCATTCCGGCGATGTTAGCTACTCATCTTGCGTTGCAACAGGGAGCATCGCCCGCAATTTATAGATTGCTGCCAAAGCGTCACGCGGGGTTAACCTATCCGGGTCCAGTGCCGTCAGCGCCGCCAGCACCGGGTCGGCCATCGGCTCGGTTGGCGGAGCGGGGGGTGGCGATGCCGGGGTTGGCGGCTGGGCGGCGGCGAACAGCGGCAATGCGGCCGCCTCGGTCAGCCGGCCGGCGCGGGTTTCCAGTGCCGCCAGCAGCACCCCGGCGCGGCGCACCACCGGCGCCGGCACCCCGGCCAGCCGGGCGACATGCACGCCCCAGCTCCGCCCGCCGGCGCCCTCGGCCACCTCGTGCAGAAACACCACGTCCTGCTTCCACTCCTTCACCCGCATGGTGTGCGGGGTGAGGCGCGGCAGTTCGGCGGTGAGTTGCGCCAACTCGTGGAAATGGGTGGCGAAGATGGTGCGGCAGCGCACCGTGTTGTGCAGCGCCTCCAACACCGCCCAGGCGATCGCCAGCCCGTCCAAGGTGGCGGTGCCGCGGCCGATCTCGTCCACCACCACCAGGCTGCGCGGCCCGGCCTGATGCAGGATGGAAGCGGTCTCGGTCATCTCCACCATGAAGGTGGAGCGGCCGCGCGCCAGATCGTCGGCCGCCCCCACCCGGCTGAACAGCCGGTCCACCACGCCGATCCTGGCCGAGGCGGCCGGCACCGGCAGCCCGGCCTGGGCCAGGATCACCGCCAGCGCGTTCTGCCGCAGATAGGTGGATTTGCCGGCCATGTTCGGCCCGGTCAGCAGCAGCAGCCGCCGGTCGCCCGAGAGGTCGCAGTCGTTCGGCACGAAGGCGGCGCTGCCGGCCAGCGCCGCCTCCACCACCGGATGCCGGGCGGCGACCAGCAGGAAACTCTCGTCATCGGCCAGCTCCGGCCGGCACCAGGTGCCCGGTTCGGCCAGTCGGGCGCAGGATTGCAGCACGTCGAGCAGCGCCAGCGCGGCGGCGCAGGCGGCCAGCTTGTCGGCGGCCCGCAACGCGCCGGCCACCAGATGGCCGAACACCAGCCGCTCGCGCGCCGCCGCCCGCTCGGCCGCCTCGCCGATCCGCCGGTCAAGCTCGGAGAGTTCGGCGCAGGTGAACCGGGCGCCGTTGGCCATGCCCTGGCGCAGCACCAGGTCGGGATGGTCGCGCAATTTCTCCACCGCCGCCGCCGGCGCCTCGATCACATAGCCGAGCTGGTTGTGATGCTTGATCTTCAGGCTGGCGACGCCGTAGCGCTGCGCGTAGTCCAGTTGCAGCCCGGCCACCACGCGCTTGCTGTCGTCGCGCAACGCCCGCTCGGCATCCAACTCGCCGTCGAACCCCGAGACGATGGCGCCGTCCTCCAGCCGCAGCGGCGCCGGCTCGGCCAGTGCTGCGGCAAGCTGCGCGGCCAAGGTTTCGTCTACCGCGAGCGCCGCCACGGCGTCCGCCAGCAGCGCCGGCAGCGGCCCGGCCAGCGCCGCCGCGGCCTCGGCGCCGGCCGCCAGCCCGTCACGCAGCGCCGCCAGATCGCGCGGCCCGCCACGGCCCAGCGACAGCCGCGCCAGCGCCCGCGCCATGTCCGGCGCCTGCCGCAGCGCCGCGCGCAGCCCGCCAGCCGGCGCGGCATTGGCCAGCAGCCAGGTCCAGCCATCCTGCCGCGCGCCGATCGCCGCGAGGTCGGCCAGCGGCGCCGCCAGCCACTCCGCCAGCAGCCGCGCGCCGGCCGCCGTGCTGGTGCGCTGCACTGCCGCCAGCAGGGTGAATTTGCTGCCGCCGTCGCGCGCCCGGCTAATCTCCAGGCTGGCGCGGGTCGCCGCATCCAGTTCCAGCCGCCCCGCCTCGCCGACCGGCAGCGGATGCTGCAACCGTGGCAGCGCGCCGGCGCCGGCCGCCCGCACATAGTCCAGCGCCTGCCAGGCCGCCACCGATTCCGCCTCGCTGAAACTGCCGAACGCATCCAGGCTGGCCGCCCCGAACGCCTCGGCCAGCCGCCGGCTCGCCTGCGCGGCCGCCACCGGCGGCGGCTCCGGCGCCCGCCGCTCCTCCCAGTCGCCCAGCTTCAGCGCCGCCGGTGCGAGGATTTCCGCCGGCTCCAGCCGCCCGAGCAGCGCCGCCAGGTCGCCCGCCGCCACCGCCTGGGTCTCGAACAGCCCGGTCGAGACATCCAGCCACGCCGCCCCCACCCGCCCGCCGTCCGGACTCAATGCCAGCAGCAGGTTCGGCCGGCTCGCCTCCAGCAGCGCGTCCTCGGTGAGCGTGCCGGGGGTGATCAGCCGCACCACCTCGCGCCGGATCAGCGTCTTGCCGGCACGCGCCTTGGGATCGTCCATCTGCTCGGCCACCGCGACGCGAAAGCCACGCCGGATCAGCCGCGACAGATATGCCTCGGCGGCATGCACCGGCACGCCGCACATGCGGATCGGCTGGCCGGCATGCTCGCCCCGGCTGGTCAACTGGATATCCAAGGCCGCCGCCGCCTGCTCGGCATCGCCGAAAAACATCTCGTAGAAATCGCCCATGCGGAAAAACAGCAGCGCATCCGGATGCGCGGCCTTGGCGGCGAACCATTGCGCCATCGCGGGCGTCGCGCCCTCGGCGGTCGGCCGCTGTGCAGGCGGCGGGGCGGCGCGGGATTTGTCATGCCTCATACCTGTTCTCTAGCCGCCCCTGCCGCATCTGCGAAGCCGGCCACTTCCCCCGAGCCCCGTTGTGCGCTCATGATGGCCCAACGACGCAACGTCCGCAGGGGGAACACCAATGGCCGATGGCAATAATGGCTCGCGCAGCGCCCGCGTGTCCGGCGAGGAAGCGCTCGCCATGCATGCCATGCAGCCCCCCGGCAAGCTGGCGATCCGCCTCACCAAGCCGCTCACCACCGCGCGCGACCTGTCGCTGGCCTACACCCCCGGCGTCGCCGAGCCCTGCCTGCGCATCGCCGCCGACCCCGCGCTCGCCTACGACTACACCAGCAAGGGCAACATGGTCGCGGTGATCTCGAACGGCACCGCCGTGCTCGGCCTCGGCAATCTCGGCGCGCTCGGCTCCAAGCCGGTGATGGAGGGCAAGGTCGCGCTGTTCAAGCGCTTCGCCGATGTCGACGGCATCGATCTGTGCATCGACACCGAGGACGTCGACCAGCTGGTCAACGCGGTGCGCTATCTCGGCCCCAGCTTCGGCGGTATCAACCTCGAAGACATCAAGGCGCCGGAGTGCTTCGTGATCGAGCAGCGGCTGCGCGAATTGATGGACATCCCGGTATTCCACGACGACCAGCACGGCACCGCGATCGTCGCCGCCGCCGGCCTGATCAACGCCTGCCACCTCACCGGCCGCGAACTGCGCGACACCAAGCTGGTGGTGGACGGCGCTGGTTCGGCCGCCATCGCCTGCGTCGAACTGCTGAAGGCGATGGGCATGATGCCCGAGCACATCATCATGTGCGACACCAAGGGCGTGCTCTACCAGGGCCGCACCGAGGGCATGAACCAGTGGAAATCCGGCCACGCCTCGGCCACCAAGTGCCGCACCCTGGCGCAGGCGATCGAGGGCGCCGACGTGTTCTTCGGCCTGTCGGCGAAAGGCGCGCTCACCCAGGACATGGTCCGCAGCATGGCCGACCGCCCGATCATCTTCGCGATGGCCAACCCCGACCCCGAGATCACTCCCGAGGAGGCCCGCGCCGCCAGCCCGCACGCCATCATCGCCACCGGCCGCAGCGACTACCCCAACCAGGTCAACAACGTGCTCGGCTTCCCCTACATCTTCCGCGGCGCGCTCGACGTGCGGGCCAGCACCATCAACGAGCCGATGAAGATCGCCGCCGCCGAGGCGCTGGCGCTGCTGGCGCGCGAGGACGTGCCCGACGAGGTGGACGCCGCCGGCGAGGGCAACCGGCTGCAATTCGGACCGGACTACATCATCCCCAATGCCTTCGACCCGCGCCTGATCAGCCGCCTGCCGCCGGCCGTCGCCCGTGCGGCGATGGAAAGCGGCGTCGCCCGCAAGCCGATCGCCGACCTGCGCCGCTACGCCCGCGGCCTCTCGGGCCGGCTCGACCCCACCGCCAATGCGCTCGACAGCATCTCCGAAGCGGTGCGCGCCAATCCGCGCCGGGTGGTGTTCGCCGAGGGCGAGGAGGACAAGGTGGTGCGCGCCGCGGTCGCCTTCCGCAATGCCGGCTACGGCACTCCGGTGCTGATCGGCCGCGAGGACCGGGTCTGCGCCACCATGGCCTCGCTCGGCCTCGGTCAGGTCGAAGGCATCGAGATCCACAACGCCCGGCTCTCCCAGGCCAACCAGAAATATGCCGGCTTCCTGTTCCGCCGCCTGCAACGCAAGGGCTTCCTGCCGCGCGACTGCCAGCGCATGGTCAACCAGGACCGCAACGTGTTCGCCGCCTGCATGGTGGCCACCGGCGACGCCGACGCGATGGTCACCGGCCTCACCCGCTCGACCGCCGTCTGCCTCGAAGATATCGGCCGGGTGATCGACACCGCGCCCGGCGCCACCAGCTTCGGCCTGACGCTGATGCTCGGTGAGCGCGGCCGGACCATCTTCATCGCCGACACGCTGATGCATTTCCGCCCGAACGCGCAGCAACTGGCCGATATCGCCATCGGCGCCGCCGCCACCGCCCGCCGCCTGGGCCACGAGCCGCGCGTGGCACTGCTGTCGCACTCCACCTTCGGCAGCCAGATGCACGCCGCCGGCCAGGTGATGCAGGACGCGGTGGCGCTGCTCGACGCGCGCGGCGTCGATTTCGAATACGACGGCGAGATGAGTCCGGACGTGGCGCTCGACGCCTCGTACCGCGCGCTCTACCCGTTCTGCCGGCTGACCGATTCGGCCAATATCCTGGTGATGCCCGGCCTGCACTCGGCGCACATCACCTCCCGCCTCGCCCCGCGGCTCGGCGGCGGCGGCACCATCGGCCCGCTGCTGATCGGCCTCACCCATCCGGTGCAACTGGTCACCATGGATGCCTCGGTGAGCCAGATCGTCGATATCGCCACGCTGGCGGCGCATCAGGCGGTGGTGGCCTGATCGCACGCCGCGCGCCCCGATTCGCGGCGGCAGCGCGATAGAAACATTACGAATACGCCATGCGGCCGGCCGACGCCACGGCGTCGGCGACGGTTGTGTCGGTGCCGTATCGTGATAGCGCCACCATACCACCCGCCATGCGTCACCTGCCCCGCCGACCGCGTGCCCCGCCCCACCGCCCGGTAGGTGACTGAAAGGTAACTCTAATTTTCCAATTCGTGCCGAACGGTGACATTGCCGATCCCGCGCGACAACCGGATATCGCCCGCCAAGACGGCGCCGCCGGGTCGCTGGTCAATTCGATATCAGATAATTTCGTATCAGGATAAACCGCCGAACCCGCTGGCAACGCACGCTTAACCCGGTTTGATTTTGCCGTCGCTTCGCGGCATGGTTCCGCACGGGACGTGTGGCAACGAAACGAGCGGCGCTTGCGGGCGCCGGGCGCGAACGTAACAGGCCATCCCATCATGTGCACCGGCAACGGGCGCTGCGAAAAAGGGAAGGAAACATCGCTATGACCAAAGTGGGACGACGGACGCTGCTCGCCGGCACCGCCGGACTGGCCGCCGCGGCCGTGCTGGCGCGGCCCAACATCGCCCGTGCCGCGGACAGCAAGACCCTCGAAGTCTGGTGGAACCAGGGCTTCTACCCGGCCGAGGACGCCGCCTTCCATGCGCTGGTCGCGGAGTGGGAGAAAAGCAGCGGCATCAAGATGAACCTGTCGATGGTGACGGGCGCCGCACTGGACCAGAAAGTCGTCTCGGCGCTGACCACCGGCACCGTGCCCGACCTGATCTATTCCGACGACGGCACCGCGCTGACCCTGCCGCAGGCGGCCTGGAACAGCAAGCTGGTCGACGTCTCCGACGTGGTCGAGACGCAGAAGAACGAATACAGCGAAACCGCGCTGCGCTCGTCGCAGTACTTTGATAACGTGACGAAAAAGCGCTCGTATTTCGGCGTCCCGTTCAAGGCGCAGGCGCTGAACATCCCGATGTGGCGGCCGCTGATCGAGATGGCCGGCTACCAGATGTCCGACATCCCGAACACCTGGGACAAGTTCTTCGCCTTCTTCGAGCCGGTGCAGGACAAGCTGCGCAAGAAGGGCCAGCGCCACGTCTACGGCCTGGGCTACACCATCTCGACCAACGGCGCCGACCCCAACAACCTGTTCAACCAGTCGCTGATCGCCTATGGCGGCGCCGGCATCGTCACCCCGGACGGCAAGCTGCACGCCGACGACGCCAAGGTGCACAAGGCGCTGGTCGACACGCTGAACATGCTGGCGATCCCGTATGTGAAGGGCTACGTGCCGCCCAGCGCGGTCAACTGGGGCGACGGCGACAACAACAGCGCCTTCCATTCCAAGGGCGTGGTGATGACGCCGAACGACACCATCTCGATCTCCACCGCGGTGATGGACAACAAGCAGTGGTATTACCACGACATCGTCACCCAGCCGATGCCGCACGACAACAACGGCAAGCCGGTTGACGTGATGCTGAGCGTGCCGCAGGGCTTCATCCCGAAGGGCGCGAAGAACATCGACGGCGCCAAGGACTTCTTGCGCTACCTGATCCAGCCGAAGAACCTCGGCAACTATCTGAAGCAGGCCCGCGCCCGCTGGCTGCCGGTGATGCCGAGCATCGTCAAGGACGACCCGTACTGGACCAACCCCAAGGACCCCACCATCCTGGCGGCGATCACCCAGGGTGTGCTTGGTCCGACCACGGTCTGGCCCTCGGTGTACAACCCGGCCTATGCCCAGGTGGATGCCGAGTATATCTGGCAGGTCGCCATTGCCGACGTGATCCACGGCATGAAGGCCGACGATGCGGCGACCAAGGCGCTGAAGCAGGCAACGGCGATCTTCGCCAAATACCAGACCGCCTGAACCGGAGCGCGCGGGCATGGCAGACCACTCGGTGGCGGCAGCGGCGGATGCCGCACCGAGACGCCGTGCCCGCTCCTTCTGGCGGGGCGGGCTACAGGGCTCGGACAGCGTCTGGGCGCTGGCGTTCCTGGTACCGTATATCGCGGTGTTCCTGCTGTTCGTGGTCTACCCGGTCGGCTACGGGCTGTGGCTGGGGCATAACCCGGCGCTGTATGTCGAACTGTTCGCCGACCCGATCTATCTCAAGACGCTGGTCAACACGGTGGTGTTCCTGGCCATCGCGGTGAACCTGCACCTGTTCCTGGCGCTGCTGCTGTCCGGCTATTTCCTGCAGAAAGGCCCATGGGTGAAGGCGCTGCTGCTGGTGTTCATCCTGCCCTGGGCGGCGCCGGCGATCCCCACCTTCCTGTCGATCCACTGGATGCTGAACGGCGAGTGGGGCCTGATCAACAACATCCTCTACCACGTGTTCGGCGTCGAGAACGGCCCGCCCTGGCTTACCGAGCGCTGGCTCACCTTCAGCATGGTGATGGTTTCGTATATCTGGAAATGGACGCCGTTCTGGACGGTGATCCTGATGGCCGGGCGCACCGCGATCCCGCAGGACGTGATCGAGGCCGCCGAGGTGGACGGCGCGGTCGGCGTGCGCCGGTTCGTCTACATCACCTTTCCGCTGCTGGCCAATCTCTACCTGATCTGCACGCTGCTCTCGACGATCTGGACGCTGGGCGACTTCAACACGGTGTTCTTCATCAGCGGCGGCGGGCCGGCGCTGTCCACCAACGTGCTGGCAACGCTCGGCATCCGCGACGCCTTTCTGATCGGCCAGCCCGATCTCGGCATGGCGGCGGTGATGTCGGCATTGCCGCTGCTGATCCCGCTGGTGATCCTGCTGATGCGCCGATTGGCCCAATCGAGGGTTCAGCTATGAGCGCCACCTTCACGCCCACCAACGCGACGCGGCGCCGCAAGCGGCGGCGGCGGCTGTACATCACCGGCCAGGCGCTGATCGGCCTTGTGCTGCTGATCTGGACGCTGCTGCCGCTGTACAACATGGTTGAGGTGGCGCTGAGGGCGAACGGCGAAGTGTTCAGCGACAGCCTGTTCCCGCCGCATCCCACCTTGATGGGCTTCTGGACGGTGCTCACCGAGAACTACTGGTACGTCGAGCATTTCTGGCGCGAGATGGGCAACAGCCTGTATATCGGCGTCGCCACCACCGTGCTCACGCTGCTGATCGGCACCATGACCAGCTATGTGATCGGCCGGCTGCGCATCAAGGGTGCCTGGATGGTCAGCAACGCGGCGCTGCTGACCTACGTGATCCCGATGTCGTTCCTGGCGATCCCGTTCTATCGGGTGATGCAGAATTATGGCCTGGGCGACAATCTCTGGGCGGTGATTCTGGTCGAGGTCACCTTCGCCACGCCGTATGCGATCTTCATCTTCACCGAATATGGCGCCGCCCTGCCGCTGGCGCTGGATGAGGCGGCGCGGGTCGATGGCTGCAGCCCGTTCGGCATCTACTGGCGGATCTACCTGCCGCTGATGGCGCCGGCGATGGTCGCGGTCGGCGTCTACTCGCTGCTGCTGGCCTGGAACGAGTATCTGTACCTGATCCTGCTGCTGTCCAGCGAGAAGAACATGACGGTGCCGGTGGCGCTGGGCAAATTCCTCAACAGCGACGAGGCACCGTGGAACCTGATGATGGCCACCGCGGTGATCTACGCGCTGCCACCGATCGCTATCTACTACGCATTCCGCCGCTACATGACGTCGGGGCTGACCATGGGCGGGGTGAAGGGGTAGCAAGGAAGCAGCGCTTTTTTGCAAAAAAGCGCGCAAAAAACTCCATGGAATAAAAAGTTTTTTTGCTTCTTTTTGTTCACAAAAAGAAGTCTTCCTTACCTTCGCCGCTCCGCCACCACCAGAAACACCCCGGCGACGCAAATCAGCCCGGCGCCGGCCCAGACCGCCGGCAGCGGAATCTCGCCGAACACCAGCCAGCCGAGCAGGAAGGCCCACAGCAGCGCGCTGTATTCCACCGTAGCCATCACCGCCGCCGGCGCCATCCGCGCCGCCTCGAACAGCGCGAACTGGCCGACCCCGCCCAGCACGCCGACGCCGGCCAGCAGCAGCACCTGCCACGGGCTCGGCTCGACATAGGTCGCGGCGGTCAATGCCCCGGTGATCAGCAGGAAGCAGACATTCTGGTAGAGCATCTGCAGCATCGAGCTTTCCAGCCGGGCGATCTGGCGCATCAGCACGATGGCATAGCCCCACAACCCGGCGGCGATCAGCACCAGCGCGGTGGCCCAGGAGAGCTGCACCCCCAGCGGGTCGCTGGCCACCAGCACACCGGCGAAGGCGATGATCAGCGAAATCCAGCGCGCCCGCGTCACCTTTTCGCCGAGCAGCCGGATCGCCAGCAGCGTGGTGATGATCGGGGCGCTGAAATACAGCGTCAGCAATTGCGCCAGCGGCAGGGTGCGCGCCGCGCTGTAGTAGCAGAGCCAGGCGGCCAGCGTCAGCAAGCCGCGCCCGATCAGCGGCAGCTTCAAGGTGGTGGTCACCGCCGAGGCCAGCAGCTTGCCGCGCCCGATCACCAGGCAGGCGAACACGATGGTCAGGCTGCGAAAGAACAGCACCTGCCAGACCGGCAGGAAGGCGACCAGGTATTTGTTGGTCGCGTCGTGCAGCGAGAACAGGCTGTACGCAAGCACCCCGAGCAGGATGCCGGTCATCACCCGTTCGGCGCCGCCGCTCACTCCACCGCACCGCGCAACGCCGCCCCCGCGGCCAGCGGGCACAGCGGCAGGCAGGCCGCCAGCATCGCAGCGAGCAACAGCAGATGCGGCCGCACGCTCAACCCGAACGCCGCCGCATCGGCCGCCCCGGCGCCGAAAATCAGCACTGGCGCCGCCAGCGGCAGCACCAGCAGCGGCAGCAGCACGCCGCCGCGCCGCGCGCCCAGCACGATCGCGGCCCCCGCGGTGCCGAGCAGCGATAGCACCGCGGTGCCCGGCAGCAATCCGGCCAGCAGCGCCGGGATCGCCGCATCCGGCATGCGCAGCATCACCGCCACCGGGGCGGCGGCCAGCAGCAGCGGCAGGCCGGTGATCAGCCAGTGCGCGATCGCCTTGGCCAGAGCCAGCGCAGACGGCGGCAGGCCACTCAGCAGCAACTGGTCCAATGATCCGTCATCGAAATCAGCACCGAACAGCCGGTCGAGCGGCAGCAGTGCGGCGAGCAGCGCGCAGACCCAGACGATGCCCGGCGCGAGCCGTCCCAGCGTCTCCGGAGCCGGCCCGATGGCCAGCGGAAACAGCGCTGCGGCGAGAAAAAAGAACAGAATCGCGGCAAAACTGTCGCCGCCATGGCGCAGCGACAGGCGAATCTCGCGCCCGATCAGGCCGAAAAACCGGCTCATCCGAGGTGCAATTCGGCCGCATCCGGCAGCGGCAGCGGCAGATGCGTAGCAGATATAACTATCCCGCCTGCGTTCCGATGCGTTGCCAGCATAGCACCGAACCGGGCGACGCTGGCGGCATCGAGCCCGAGCGTCGGCTCGTCCAGCAGCCACAGCCTGGCGTCCGACAGCGCCAGCCGCGCCAGCGCCAGCCGCCGCCGCTGCCCGGCCGACAGCATGCGCGCCGGCAATTCCGCCAGATGCCCGAGCGCGACGGCTTCCAGCGCCGGCCCCGGGTCGCCCCAGAACGCCAGGTTTTCCGCCACCGTCAGCCCCGGCTTCACCGCGTCCTGATGGCCGAGATAAGCGACATTCAGCGCATGCCCAGTCCGATCGGCCAGCGCATCCTCGCCAGCGAGCCACAGCCGCCCGGCCTCGGCCCGGCCCAGCCCGGCCAGCAGCCGCAGCAGCGTCGATTTGCCGGCGCCGTTCGGCCCCAGCAGCAGCAGCGCCCCACCCGGCGGCACCGCGAAGCTGAGGCCGGCGAACACCAGCCGCTCGCCGCGCATCGCGGCCAGCCCCTCGGCCACCAGTCCGGCACCCTGCAAACCTGTGTTATCCGCCACGAATCCCCCGAAAACCACGCGCCGGCCCCGCCGCGGTCCGGGGGGCTGTGTGGACGGCCCCCAGCGTGTATGATTTAAGCCAGCCACCGGCAACAAACACTGTTCGCCCGCCGCAGGGACTTCCTGACGATCGGCGTCGGACACAACGCAGAGGCACCTTGTCATGAAGAGCATCGGGCAGGACAGTCTGAACACCCGCCGCACGCTGACCGCGGGCGGCAAGAGCTATACCTATTTCTCGCTCGATGCGGCCGGCAAGACGATCGGCGATGTCTCCCGCCTGCCGGTCACCCTGAAGGTGCTGCTGGAGAACGTGCTGCGCTTCGAGGACGGCAAGACCTACACCGTGGACGATGCCAAGGCGATCGCCGGCTGGCTGGCCACCGCCTCCTCCACCAAGGAGGTGCCGTTCAAGCCGGCCCGCATCCTGATGCAGGACTTTACCGGCGTGCCGGCGGTGGTCGACCTCGCGGCGATGCGCGACGGCATCGTGCGGCTGGGCGGCGACCCGCAGAAGGTCAATCCGCTGGTGCCGGTCGATCTGGTGATCGACCACTCGGTGATGGTGGATTCGTTCGGCGCCGCCGACAGTCTGGCCAAGAACGTGGTCAGCGAGTTCCACCGCAACGGCGAGCGCTACAGCTTCCTGCGCTGGGGCCAGGACGCGTTCAAGAATTTCCGCGTGGTGCCGCCGGGCACCGGCATATGCCATCAGGTGAACCTGGAATACCTCGCCCAGGCGGTTTGGACCGCCGATATAGCCGGCACCAGCTACGCCTACCCGGACACGCTGTACGGCACCGACAGCCATACTACCATGGTGAACGGCATGGGCGTGCTGGGCTGGGGCGTCGGCGGCATCGAGGCCGAGGCGGCGCTGCTCGGCCAGGCGATCACCATGCTGATCCCGGATGTGATCGGCTTCCGCCTCACCGGCGAGTTGCCGGAAGGGGCGACGGCGACCGATCTGGTGCTGACCGTGGCCCAGATGCTGCGCAAGAAGGGTGTGGTGGGCAAGTTCGTCGAGTTCTACGGCCCTGGCCTCGCCGGCATGTCGCTGGCCGACCGTGCCACGATCGGCAACATGTCGCCGGAATACGGTGCCACCTGCGCGTTCTTCCCGGTCGATCAGGTGACCTTGAACTACATGCACCAGACCGGCCGCGACGAAGAGCGTATCGCACTGGTGGAGGCGTATTGCCGCGCCCAGGGCATGTGGACCGACGCCACCACGCCGGAGCCGGTGTTCACCGCCACGCTGGAGCTGGACATGGGCACCGTGGAGCCTTCGATCGCCGGGCCGAAGCGGCCGCAGGACCGGATTGCGCTGAAGAACGCCTCCACCGCGTTCCGCGCCGAACTGACCAAGAGCCTCGGCGTGCCGGCCAATGACGTGAACACAAGGGTGAAGGTCGAGGGCAAGAACTACGACATCACCCACGGCAACGTGGTGATCGCGGCCATCACCTCCTGCACCAACACCTCCAACCCCGATGTGATGGTCGCCGCCGGGCTGGTGGCGCGCAAGGCGCGCGCGCTGGGGCTGACGCCGAAGCCGTGGGTGAAGACCTCGCTGGCGCCGGGCTCGCAGGTGGTCACCGAATATCTCGACAAGGCCGGGCTGTCGGCCGATCTGGATGCGATCGGCTACCAGACGGTCGGTTATGGCTGCACCACCTGCATCGGCAACTCCGGCCCGCTCGACCCGGCGATTGCCGACGCGATCGAGGACAACAAGCTGGTCGGCGTGGCCGTGCTGTCGGGCAACCGCAACTTCGAGGGCCGCATCCACCCCAACGTGCGCGCCAACTATCTGGCGAGCCCGCCGCTGGTGGTGGCCTATGCGCTGCTCGGCACCATGAACGAGGACATCACCACCGCCCCGCTCGGCACCTCGCGCGACGGCAAGCCGGTGTATCTCAGGGATGTCTGGCCGACCGACAAGGAGATCGCCGAGATCGTCGCGGGCAACGTGAAGCGCGAGCAGTTCATCAAGCGCTACGGCGAGGTGTTCAAGGGCACCGCGCAGTGGCAGGCGATCAAGGTGGATGGCGACCAGGCCACCTATGGCTGGTCGGACGGCTCCACCTACGTGAAGAATCCGCCCTATTTCGACGGCATCACCATGGAGCCGGCGCCGAAGGGCGACATCAAGGGCGCCCGCATCCTGGCCGTGCTGGGCGACAGCATCACCACCGACCACATCAGCCCGGCCGGCAGCATCCGCAAGGCCTCGCCGGCCGGCGACTACCTGCTGGAGCGGCAGATCGGCCAGGTTGACTTCAACAGCTACGGCTCGCGGCGCGGCAACGACGAGGTGATGGTGCGCGGCACCTTCGCCAATATCCGCATCAAGAACGAGATGGTGCCGGGCGTCGAGGGCGGCATCAGCCGCTATGTGCCGGGCGGCAAGCCAGAGCCGATCTTCGACGTGGCGATGCGCTACAAGGCCGAGGGCACGCCGCTGGTGATCATCGCCGGCAAGGAATACGGCTCCGGCTCATCGCGCGACTGGGCGGCCAAGGGCACGCTGCTGCTGGGTGTGCAGGCGGTGATCACCGAGAGCTTCGAGCGCATCCACCGCTCCAACCTGGTGGGCATGGGCGTGCTGCCGCTGACCTTCAAAGACGGCATGGACCGCAAGTCGCTCGGCCTCACCGGCGAGGAGGTGCTGGACATTCTGGGCCTGGAGAACCTCAGCCCGCGGATGGACCTGTCGCTGGCGATCCATCGCCCGAATGGCAAGACCGATACGGTGGCGCTGATGTGCCGGGTCGATACGCTGGACGAGGTATCGTATTACCGGCATGGCGGCATCCTGCACTATGTGCTGCGGGGCATGGCGCGGGCGGCATGAAGTAAGCGAGCAGTCCTTTTTTGAAAAAAAGGACCAAAAAACTTTCATCCATTGAGTTTCGGCGCCGCCGCGGCACCGAGGCCAATGGGTGAAAGTTTTTTGCTTCTTTTTTACAAAAAAGAAGCCTTGCCCGCCTTTCTTACAGCGACACCTTCAACTTGGCCGCCAGTTCGCCGATCACGCCGCGGCGGAATGCCAGCACCACGACGACGAACACCACGCCCTGTGTCACCGAGACCCAGGCGCCGAATTCGGCCAGGTAGTTCTCCATCGAGATCGACATCAGCGCGCCCAGCACCGGGCCGAAGATGGTGCCCATGCCGCCCAGCAGGGTCATCAGCACCACTTCGCCGGACATCATGAAATGCACGTCGGTCAGCGTCGCGATGCCGAACACCAGCGCCTTCACGCCGCCGGCAAGCCCGGCGATGCCGGCCGACAGGATGAAGGCCAGCAGCTTGTAGTCGTCGGTGCGGTAGCCGAGCGAGGTGGCGCGCGGTTCGTTCTCGCGGATCGCCTTCAGCACCTGGCCGAACGGCGAGTGCACGATGCGGTGGATCAGCACGAACACCAGGATGAACACCACCGCGACGGTCCAGTATGCCGCCATGTCGTTGTTGAGCGAGATCAGCCCGAACAGATGGCCGCGCGGCACGTTCTGGATGCCGTCCTCGCCGCCGGTGAACGGCGCCTGGACGCAGAAGAAGTAGACCATCTGGGCCAGCGCCAGCGTGATCATGGCGAAATAGATGCCCTGCCGGCGGATCGCCAGCCAGCCGAACACCACGCCGAGGGCGGCGCCGGTGAGCCCGCCCAGCACCACCGCGAGTTCCGGCGACAGGTGCCAGGCCTTGGCGGCATAGGCTGTGACATAGGCGCCCAGGCCGAAATACGCGGCGTGACCGAAGCTCAGCAGCCCGACATAGCCAACCAGCAGGTTGAAGGCGCAGGCGAACAGCGCGAAGCACAGCACCTTCATCAGGAACACCGGGTAGAGCACATACGGCGCCACCACCACCAGGGCGAGCATGACCAGGAAGGCGATCGACTGCGGCCGGGAAAATCCGAACATGTCAGGCGCTCTTTCCGAACAGGCCGGCCGGGCGCGCCACCAGCACGATGACCATGACGACGAACACCACGGTGGCCGAGCCCTGCGGATAGAACACCTTGGTCAACCCCTCGATCACCCCGAGGCCGAAGCCGCTGACGATCGAACCCATGATCGAGCCCATGCCACCGATCACCACCACCGCGAACACCACGATGATGAAGTTCGAGCCCATGTTCGGGTTCACCGAATAGATCGGCGCCGCCAGCACGCCGGCGAACGCCGCCAGCGCGGCACCACCGGCAAAGGTCAGCGTCACCATCCGCGGCACGTTGACGCCGAACGCCTGCACCA
>DATJEA010000124.1:0-6179 GCA_035497095.1 Acetobacteraceae bacterium
TGCTGGATATTGCCGCGCTGAAGGCCGCGTTCGCCACATTGCATGACCGCCTCGGCAACGCCGCCGTGCTGGTGAACAATGCCGCCAACGACCGGCGGCAGGATTTCCTGGAGGTGAGCGAGGCCGAGTTCGACTGGTCGCTGGGGGTCAACTTCAAACACCAGTATTTCGCCGCCCAGGCGGTGGTGCCGCAGATGCGGGCGCTCGGCTTCGGGTCGATCATCAACATGAGCTCGGTCGCCTGGATGGCCGGCGGCCCGGCGATGCAGGCCTATAGTGCCAGCAAGGCCGCCGTGGTCGGCTTCACCAACTCGCTGGCCCGCGATGTCGGCAAATGGCGCATCCGGGTCAACGCGATCGCACCTGGCATGGTGATCACCCCGCGCCAGCGCGCGCTGTGGTATCAGGACGAGGCGCGGATCGCCGCCGGCCGCGCCCGCCAGGCGATCCCCGATGCGATCGAGCCGGCCGACATCGCCGCACTCGGCCTGTTCCTGGCCGCCGATGACAGCCGGCTGATCACCAAGCAGTGCTTTCAGGTGAACGGCGGCTCGCGCTGACCATGCCGAACCGCGTCATCATCGACACCGATCCGGGCACCGACGACGCCATCGCGCTGTTCCTGGCGCTGGCGCCGCCGGCGTTGGATGTGCGGCTGGTCACCGCCACCGGCGGCAATGTCGGCCTCGTCCATACCCTGGCGAACGCCCGTGCGCTGGTCGGCCTGACCGGCTCGGCGGTGCCGGTGGTCGCCGGCGCCGAGCGTGCGCTGCTCGGCGGCTTCACCTCGGAAACCGGGGTGCATGGCAATAACGGCCTGGGCGGGCTGATCCTGCCGGAGGGACCGCCGGCCGCGCCGGGCATCGCCGCCGACGCCATCCGCGCCGAGTTGCGGGCGGCGGCGCCGGCCGGCGTCACGCTGGTCGGCATCGGCCCGGCGACCAACCTGGCGCTCGCCCTGGCCGCCGAGCCGGCGCTGCTCGGCCGGGTCGCCGAGATCGTGCTGATGACCGGCGCCTGGGCCGAGGGCAATGTCACGCCGTCGGCCGAATTCAACGCCTGGAGCGATCCGGAGGCGCTGCAGATCCTGTTCGCCTGCGGCCGCCCGATCACCCTGGCGACGCTCGAACTGACCGCCCAGGCGCTGTGCACCCCGGCCCGCATCGCCGCCTTGCGTGCCGCCGGCGACGGCATTTGCCTGCGCACCGCCTGCGCCATCCTGGACTCGGTACCGCCGTCCCGGCGCCTCGGTGGGCGCGGCCACCCGCAGCACGACGCCTGCGCGATCGCCTGGCTGCTGCAACCTGCGTTGTTCACCAGCCGCGAGGTGCATGCCGAGATGGACCTCGCCCCCGGCCCCTCGCGCGGCCGCACGGTAATCGACCGCTGGGGCCGCAACGGCCGCCCGGCCAATGCCCGCCTGCTGGAGACACTGGACGCGGACGGCTTCTTCGCCCTGCTCACCGCGCGGATCGCGGCCCTGCCATAGCCGAGGCGCCGGAGGTTGCCCCCCGGCGCCAGTCAGGCGCGACGCACGCCGTAGAACTGCGGAAAGCCCATGCGGATATCATGCAGATCGGTGTGGAACGCGGTCGGCTGCACATACATGCCCAAGGGCACGTAGGGCACCCAGTCCCAGAACACCGTCTGCATCTCGGCGCAGATCTTCTGCTGCGCCGCCAGGTCAGGCGCATCGAACCAGGCGTTGCGCAACTGCTCCATCCTGGCGCTGGTCGGCCAGCCGAACCACGCCTTCTTGCCGGTGCCGCGAATCGCGATATTGGTGGCCGGTGTCACGTTGCCGGTGCCGCCGAGGAAGGTGAAGAAGATGTTGTAGCCGCCCTTGTCCGGGGCCTTCTGGCTGGCGCGCCGCTGCACCACGGTGCCCCAGTCCATCTGCTGGTTGTCCACGTTGAAGCCGACCGCCTTCAGCATGCTGGCCGCCACCTCGCCCTCGGCCTGGATGGTCACGAACGTGGTCGCCGTCAGCAGTACGATCTTCTCGCCCTTGTAGCCGGCGGCGATCAGGTCTTTCTTGAGCTTGTCGATCTGTTTGTATTGATGGGTGTGCTCGATGCCGACCGTGCTGGCCATCGGCGTGCCCGGCACGAAGATGCCGACATCGGTCTTGATCAACTCGGGCACCGCCCCGGCGACCGCGTCCATGCAGTCGCGCTGATTGATCGCGGCGAGTGCGACCTGGCGGATCTTGGGGTTGTCGAATGGCGGATACAGGCAGTTGAAGCGCATGCAGCCGATCTCGCCGGTAACATCGGTCACCTTGACCTCGATGCTCTTATCCTTTTTCAGCAGCGGCACCAGGTCGATCGACGGGTTTTCCCACCAGTCGACCTCCTTGGCCTGCAGCGCTGCCGACGCGGTTGCCGCATCCGGCATCACCGTCCAGGTCACCCGGTCGAAATGCGCGATTTTCGGGCCGGCGGTGAAGCTCGGCACGCCATCCTTGCGCGGCACGTAATCGGTGTTGCGCGCGAACACCACCTTGGCCCCGGTCACCCGTTCGCTGGCCACATACTTGAACGGCCCGCTGCCGACCACCTCGGTGAACGCGGTATACGGATCGGTCTTGGCGATCCGCTCCGGCATGATCGCCGACTGGTATTGCGCCAGCGCCGTGGTCAGCAGCGCGAATGGCCGCTTCAGCTTGAAGCGGATCATCTTGTCCGATGGCGCGGCAAGCTCGTCGACCACCGTCATCATCTGCGCCGACAATGGCTCTCGCGCCGCGTAGCGCCTGATCGTCGCCACGCAGTCGCGCGCCAGCACCGGCGTGCCGTCATGGAATTTCAGTCCGTCGCGCAGCGTGATCTCGACCGTCTTGCCGTCCGCGCTGGTGGTGGCGCCCTCGGCCATCTGCGGGTGGATCGCGAAATGCTCGTCCATGCCGAACAGCGTATCGAACACCGCCAGCGAGTAGTTGCGTGTGACATCGGCCGTGGTCCAGACCGGGTCGATCGAGACCAGGTCGGCCTGCGGCACAAACTTCAGCAGCGAGGAGCTGGCTGCCCGCGTCAATCGCGGTGCGGCCAGTACTGCTGCCCCGGCCAGCGAGGCCTTCATCAAGTCTCTGCGTTTCATGCCGTGCTCCCCCCTTTGTTTTGGTCCGCTGGTGTTGCAAACGGAACAAGACTGTCCCGAAAGTATTATTGCGGTACGTAACTCTGCGCCTTTGGCGGGGTGATTGGCAATTCCCGTACGCCGCTGGGTGGCGTCCGTTCCGCCGCCATGCGAACCTGCCGGCCTGAGCCGAACAGGAGACTCCGTGCGATGCCCACATCGAATTGGCGCCACAACGCCGCCGCCGTGTTCCGCTGCGAGAAGCAGCCGGCGAGCGGCAGCAAAGGCATGGTGGTCACCAACCACCCGCTCGCTTCCGCCGCCGGGGCGGAGATGCTGGCCGCCGGCGGCAACGCCATCGACGCCGCCATCGCCTGCCTGTTTGCGCTCACCGTGGTGGAGCCGATGATGGTCGGCGTGGCCGGTGGCGGCACCGCGCATATCCGCCTCGCCGATGGCAGCCACCGCGTGCTGGACGCCATGAGCACCGTGCCGCTGGCCGCGACCGCCGACATCTACCGCCCGGTCCCCGGCGGTGCCGCCGATAATTACGATGTGCTCGATCGCGAGAACATGGTCGGCGCCAAATCGGTCGCGGCGCCCGGTGCGCTGCGCGGCTGGTGCGAGGCGCAGGCCCGCTTCGGCAGCTTCCCGCTGGCCGACGTGATGCAGCCGGCCATCCGCCTGGCCGCGCGCGGCTTCGCCATCACACCCTATCTCAGCTCCTGCATCCGCGAGGCCGCGCACGACCTGTCGCGCGACCCGGCCGCGGCGGCCGTCTACCTCGCCGGCGGCAGCGTGCCGGCCGCCGGCAGCCGCCTGGTCAACGGCGATTACGCCGAGAGCCTGCGCCTGATCGCGTCGGACGGCGAGGCCGCGCTGCATGGCGGCGCCCTTGGCGTGGCGCTGGCCAAACGCATCGCCGATGGCGGCGGCTGGGTCAGCCAGGCCGACCTCACCGGCTACAAGGTGATGGACCGCCTGCCGATCCGTGGCAGCTATCGCGGCTGGGAGATCGTCGGCCCGCCGCCGCCCGCCGCCTCGGGCGTGCATATCGTGCAGATGCTGAACATCCTCGAGGGCTACGACGTCGCCGGCCTCGGCTTCGGCAGCGCCGAACTGGTGCATCTGCTGGCCGAAGTGCTGAAGATCGCCTTCGCCGACCGCGCCGCCGCCACCGCGGACCCGGATTTCGTCGCCGTGCCGGTCGAGCAATTGATCAGCAAGGACTACGCCGCCGCCCGCCGCGCGCTGATCGACCCGGCGCAGACGCAGACCTGGGGCGCCGGCGTCTCCAGCCCCAGCAGCCCGCACACCACCCACGTCACGGTGGCCGACGGCGACGGCAATGTGGTCGCCAGCACGCAGACCATCAACAGCCTGTTCGGCTCACGCATCATGGTGCCCGGCACCGGCATGATCCCGAACAACTACATGAACAACTTCGACCCGCGGCCGGGCAACGCGCTCTCCATCGCCCCCGGCAAGCGCGTCACCACCTCGATGTCGCCGATGATGGCGCTGCGCGACGGCCGCGTCGTCTACGCGCTCGGCCTGCCCGGCGGCAAGCGCATCTTCCCCTCGGCGATGCAGGCGCTGATCAACCTGATCGACCACGGCATGAGCCTCCAGGAGGCGGTGGAGGCGCCGCGCGTCTGGACCGAGGGCAATGCGCTGGAAGTGGAGGACAGCTTTCCCGAGACCGTGTTGCGCGGCCTGCGCAACCGTGGTCACAAACTGCAGATGCTGCCCCATGTCGCCGGCGGCATGAACGCCATCCAGTTCCATGCTGATGGCAGCATGAGCGGCGCCGCCTGCTGGCGCGCCGACGGCACCGCGATCGGCATCGGCGGCGGCCTGGCCCGCGCCGATGCCCGCTTCTGGCCGGATGCGCCCGTGGTGTAGGGCGGCCAGGGGGCAAATCGGCGCGTTCCCAGGCGCCGGCAACTCCCCTAATCTGCACCGGTCGGACAGATGGCCGAGTGGTTTAAGGCAGCGGTCTTGAAAACCGCCGAACGTGCAAGCGTTCCGTGGGTTCGAATCCCACTCTGTCCGCCATCCCCATGCGGCGCCATCCGTTTCTGGCCTTGAACTCACTGAGAATACTTACCTTTTGGCCACGCATAAGGCCTTGGCTGGCCCTGTCCGTCGGCTTGCCATCGCGCCATCCGTCCCTTCATCTTCAGCCACCCCCGCGCTACACCGACAAGAACCAACCCACCAAGGCCCCCAGGAATGTCCCTCCCGCCGCTGCTGCGCACCCTCCGCCTGCCGGCCATCGCCTCGCCGATGTTCATCGTCTCCACCCCCGACCTCGTCATCGCGCAATGCAAGGCCGGCATCGTCGGCAGCTTCCCGGCGCTGAACGCCCGCCCGGCGGCGATGCTCGACGAGTGGCTCACGCGGATCGCCGGCGAACTCGGCGAGCATAACGCCCGCCATCCCGAGCGCCCGGCCGCGCCGTTCGCGGTCAACCATATCGTGCACCGCAGCAACGCCCGGCTGATGCACGACCTGGAGGTGACGGTGCGCCATCAGGTGCCGCTGATCATCACCTCGCTCGGCGCCCGCGAGGAGGTCTATGCCGCCACTCGGGGTTATGGCGGCATCACGCTGCACGACATCATCAACGACGGTTTCGCCCACAAGGCGATCGCCAAGGGTGCGGACGGCCTGATCGCGGTCGCTGCCGGCGCCGGCGGGCATGCCGGCACCACCTCGCCGTTCGCGCTGCTGCATGAGATCCGCGAATGGTTCGACGGCCCGATCGCGCTGTCCGGCGCCATCGCCAGCGGCGACGCGGTGCTGGCAGCGCTCGCCGCCGGCGCCGACCTCGCCTATATCGGCTCCGCCTTCATCGCCACCGAGGAAGCCAACGCGGCGGCCGACTACAAGGCGATGATCGTCGCCTCGGCGGCCGGCGACATCGTCTACACCAACGCCATCACCGGCGTGCACGGCAACTACCTGCGCCCCACCCTGGTCCGCGCCGGGCTCGACCCCGACAACCTGCCGGTGAACGACCCCTCGAAGATGAATTTCGCCGAGGGCAAGCCGAAAGCCTGGAAAGACATCTGGGGCTCCGGCCAGGGCATCGGCGC
>DATJEA010000125.1:0-1641 GCA_035497095.1 Acetobacteraceae bacterium
GCCGCGCGATTATCCTTTCAATGCCCTGGTGACGAAAACCGACATCGCTATCGCGCCGCCGCGCCGGGCCGCCGCGCTGGTCGATCTGGCGCCCGCGATGCGCCATCCGCTGCTGGCGCTGGTGACGCGCGCCGACGGCGCCCTGCCCAGCGGCGCTCGCGTGCGCTTCGATGGCGACGCGGCGCCGCTGGCCTTGGGCCATGACGGGCAGCTTTTCCTCGCCGACATGACCGGCGGGCGGCTGGCCGACATCGACACCGGCCGGAGACGCTGCCGCGTCTTCGTCACGCCGGAGGACGCCGCCGGGCCGATGCCGCGCACGCCGCCGCTCACCTGCTACCGGGAGCCACAAGTTGCGTATTAGCATCGTACTCCTGGCGCTGGCGCTCAGCACCCGTCCGGCGGCGGCGCTGCTGTGCGGCAGCATCCTCGATCCCATCACGGTCAGCGCCACCAGCCTCGATTTCGGGGTCTATGTCCCCAGCAGCGCCGCGACCGCCAACACGACCATCAAAGTGGCCTGCACCATCCCGCTCGACCTGCTGACCGATTTCACCGTCAGCCTGTCGGCGGGCAATGCGGTCACGCCCGCCGCCCGCCTGCTGCGCCATGGCGGCGACCAGCTCGGCTACAATATTTTCGCCGATGCCGGCTACATGGCGGTATGGGGCGACGGCAGCGCCGGTTCGGTGACACAGGGCTATAGCAGCATCCTGGCCCTTGGCAGCGCGCAGTTCACCGGCTTTGGCCGGTTGCCCCAGGGCCAGTATGTCGCCGCCGGATCGTATGGCGACCACATCACGGTGACGGTCACCTTCTGAGCCGTTACCCGTTCGTCGCAATCGGCGCTATGATGCCGGAATGATCGAACTGTTTCGCCGCGCGCGCGGCTGGGCCTGGCCCGCCCTGTCCGGCGCCGTCGCAGGCGGCGCCGTGGTGGCGCTGCTGGGCCATGACGCCTTGTGGAGCCTGGTCGCCTTCGCCCTGGCGGCGCTGCTGATCTGGCGCTTCATTCCGTTCCAGCCCGCAGTGATCAGCGCCGCCGCGCCCGCCACGCCCGCCGACCCCCTGGCCAGCCTGCCGCCCCTGACGCGGCTGCTGTTGGAACGGCTGCCTCTGCCGGTGATGCTGCTGGACGCGAGCCGGCGCGTGCTGCTGGTCAACCGCGACATGCGCACCGCCCTGGGCCCGGCGCTGGAGCGCAAGTCCCTCAGCGCCGTGCTGCGCAATCCCGACGTGCTGGCCGCGGTGGACGAGGCCTTGCGAACCGGCGCGCATGGCAACGTGCCGTTCACCGTTCCCGGCCCGGTGGAGCGCCATTACGAAGCCTATACCGCCCGCATCGACGAAGGGCTGGTGGCGCTGCTGCTGCACGACATCACCGTCATCCGCCGCAGCGAGCGGATGCGCGCCGATTTCGTCGCCAATGCCAGTCACGAACTGCGCACACCCCTGGCGGCGGTGACCGGCTTCATCGAGACCTTGCAGGGACCGGCGCACGACGATGCCGAGGCGCGCGAGCGGTTCCTGGGGATCATGAGCGTGGAATCGGCGCGCATGCGCCGGCTGATCGACGACCTGCTTTCGCTCACCCGCATCGAGCAGAACGAGCATGTGCCGCCGGTGACGCAAACCGCGCTG
>DATJEA010000126.1:0-2277 GCA_035497095.1 Acetobacteraceae bacterium
GATCGTCCCCACCGGCTGGGGTGCGGTCCGCACGCAAACCGGCGTCACCGTCACCCCGCCGCAAACGCTCCCCAATGGCCTTTATCGCCTGCCGCTGATGATCGATGGTCGCCAGGCCTATCGCCAGACCCCCATCGCCTACCCTCATATCGGGCGCAGCCAGTTCGTCACTCCGCAAGCGCTCAATGTCCTCGCGCTGGACCTGACTCTGCCCGCCAACACCCATATCGGCTATGTCGGCGGCGGCAGCGATCGCGTCGGCTTCTGGCTCCGCGCCATGGGCCTTGAGGTCACCGATCTCGACGCCAATGCCCTTGCCGGCGACCTCTCCAAATTCACCACCATCGTGGTCGGCACCTTCGCCTTCGGCACCCGCCCCGATCTGGCCGCCGCCACTGCCAAGCTGCACGCTTGGGTCGAAGCCGGTGGGCATCTGCTCACCCTTTATCACCGCCCCTCCGATGGCTGGACTCCCGACACCACCCCGCCCCGTCGCGTGCTGATCGGCAGCCCCTCCCTGCGCTGGCGCGTCACCGACCCCGCCGCCCCGGTCACCATCCTCGCCCCCACCCACAAACTGCTCACCGGCCCCAATGCCATCGGCCCCGACGACTGGGCCGACTGGGACAAGGAGCGCGGCCTCTATTTCGCCGCCGACTGGGACAAGGCCTACCAGCCCCTGCTCTCCCTGCACGACGCCGGCGAATCCCCCCTCACCGGCGCGCTGATTTCCGCCTCCATCGGCAAGGGCCGCCACACCCATACGGCCCTGGTGCTGCATCATCAGCTCGACAAACTCGTCCCCGGCGCCTTCCGCCTGCTCGCCAATCTGGTCCAGCCGGCCTAGGCGCAGCGATGCAGGCTTTCGATATCGCCATTGTCGGCCTCGGCGCCATGGGCAGCGCCAGCCTCTACCACTTGGCCAAAAGCGGTGCCCGCGTCGTCGGCATCGACCGCTTCGCACCGCCGCACAACCAGGGCTCCAGCCACGGCGAAACCCGCATCACCCGTCGCGCCATTGGCGAAGGCGAAGCCTATGTGCCGCTGGCCATCCGCTCGCACCAACTCTGGCGTGACATCGAAGCCCAGACCGGCGCGTCGCTCCTGCACGAAATCGGCAGCCTGTTGATCGCCCGCCCCGGCGATCCGGTTCACCGCCCCGGCCGCACCGGCTTTCTCGACCGCACCATCGCCGCCGCCACCCGCTTTGCCATCCCGCACGAACTGCTCCCGGCCGCCGAAATCCGCCACCGCTTTCCCAACTTCACCCCCGATGACGCTGAAATCGGCTATTACGAACCCGGCGGCGGCTATCTGCGCGTCGAAGCCTGCATCGCCGCAAATTTAGAGCTATCCGCCCGCCACGGCGCGACCACCATGCTCGGCACCCAGGTGCTCTCCATCACCCCCGATGGTGCCGGCCTCCGTCTTAAAACCACCACGGACGATATCCTCGCCGGCCAAGTCGCCGTCTCCGCCGGACCTTGGGCCGGCCAACTTCTGGGCGAGCCCTTCGCCTCTATCCTCAAGCCGACCCGGCAGGTCATGCACTGGTTCGAGATCGCCCCCGATCACGCCGATATCTGGGCCAATTCCCCGGTCTTCATGTGGCCGCATGGCGAGAGCGAGGACGGTTTTTTCTACGGCTTCCCCAGCCTCGATGGCAGCACAATGAAAACCGCCGACGAGTTTTACGGCAAAGCCTCCAACCCCGACGCCATCGACCGCATGGTGCCGCCATCCGACTCCGCCCGCATGTACCAGGCCCACCTCGCCAACCGCTTCTTGGGCCTCACCGGCCACACCGCCCGCACCGCCACCTGCATCTATACCGCCACCGCCGACAGCGCCTTCGTCATCGATCGCCATCCCGCCATGGACAATGTGCTGGTCGTGTCGCCCTGTTCCGGCCACGGCTTCAAGCATTCCGCCGCCATTGGCGAAGCCGTCGCCGCCACGCTCCTGGGTCAATCCACCCCGCTGGACCTGACCCCGTTCGCGCTCGCCCGCCTGCTCTAGGAGCCCTCGCCTACCGGCTGCGCCCCCAGCGTCACGATAAACCGCTTGGTCCGCTCGCGTTCGGGCGCATTGAACACCTGCTGGGCCGGGCCGGCCTCCACCACTTCGCCGTGCTCGAGAAACACCACGTCATTGGCAATCACCGCTGCCAGCCGCAAGTCATGGGTAGCGATCAGCATGGTCGTCCCCTCCCGCGCCAATTGCACCAATACGTCGACCACTTCTCCCGCCAGTTCGGGATCGAGTGCCGAGGTCGGT
>DATJEA010000127.1:0-2355 GCA_035497095.1 Acetobacteraceae bacterium
CCCTTTGGCTGATAGTGCTGGGCCACAGCATCGGCGACGTCGGTAGGCTCACCATCATGCCGGGCGTAATAGCCACCGATCACGCCCTGCACTTCTGGGAACTCGCCGACCATGCCGGTGGTCAGGTCCGCCTTGCACAGGTGCGCCGCCCGCCGCGCCAGCGCCGGATCCGCGCCGATCAGCAGTGCGATCCGCTCCGCCAGCGCGGCGATGTGCGCCGTCCGCTCCCCTTGGCTCCCCAGCTTGGCATGGAACGTCACCGCATCCAGCGCCGCCACCCGGCTTTCCAGCGTCACCTTGCGGTCCTGGTCCCAGAAATGCCGCGCGTCGGAGAACCGCGCCCGCAGCACCCGCTCATTGCCGGCGACGATCGCAGCCCCGCCATCGCTGCCCGGCACGTTGGCGACGAAGGCGAAATACGGCGCGGCTTTCCCCTCGGCATCGCGCAGCGCGAAATAGCGCTGGTTGACCCGCATGGAGACCTGCATCACTTCGGCCGGCAAATCCATATAGGCCGGATCGATCCGCCCCAGCATCGCCACCGGCCATTCCACCAGACCGGCCACCTCGTCCAGCAGCCCGGCATCCGGCACCACCGACACCCCGGCCCTGGCCGCCAGCGCCGCCAGCCCGGCCTCGATCCGCGCCCGCCGCTCGGCCGCATCGACCACCACATGGGCTTCCAGCAGCCTGGCCTGCCAGTCGGCGCAGCCGGTCACGGTAAACGGCCCGTCGGACAGGAAGCGATGCCCCTCGGTGGTGTTGCCGGCCGCCAGGCCGTGCCCGTCATCGTCGCCGTCGCGCAGGTCGAAGCCCACCACCCGGCCATCCAGCAGGCAGGTGATGCGGCGCAGCGGGCGCACCCAGGTGAACCGGCTGGTGCCGCCCCAGCGCATCGATTTCGGCCAGGAGAACCGCCGCAGCAGGCCGGGCAGCGCGGCCGCGATCAGCGCAGCCGCGTCCACCCCCGGCACCGCCTTGTGCAGCACCCAGAACTCGCCCTCCTCGCGCAGCTCCTCGCGCGCCGCGCCGTGTTTGCGCAGGAAGCCGGCCAGCGCCTGCTCCGGCGCGCTGCGGCGCGGCCCGCGTTCGACGCTGCTGCTGGCCGCCACGCCCGCCGCCACCTGGGCCGCATAGGCGATCCGGCGCGGGCCGTAGAAGCTCCGCACAGCGGTGGGCGCCAGCGCCGCCAGCGCCTCGCCGAGCAGCCGCGCCAATTCCTCGGCGCCGCGCTGCTGCATGCGCGACGGGATTTCCTCGGAGAACAATTCAAGGAAGACTTCAGCCACGGGCCGCTTCCTCCCGCGCTTGCTCTTCCACGGCCAGCCACCCCTCGCAACAGCCCTTGGCCAGCGCCCGCACCCGGCCGATATAGCTGGCCCGCTCGGTGACGCTGATCACGCCGCGGGCGTCCAGCAGGTTGAACAGATGGCTGGCCTTCAGGCACTGGTCATAGGCCGGCAGCGGCACGCCTTTCGCCAGCAGCGCGCCGCACTCCTGCTCGGCGTCGTGGAAATGCCGGGCCAGCAGCGCGGTATCGGCGTATTCGAAATTATAGCCGCTATATTCCCGCTCGGCGCGCAGAAACACGTCGCCATAGGTCACCCCCCGGCCGTTGAAATCGAGGTCATAGACCCGCTCGACGTTCTGCACATACATCGCCAGGCGTTCCAGGCCGTAGGTCATCTCGAACGCCGGCAGCGCCGTGGCAATCCCGCCGACCTGCTGGAAATAGGTGAACTGCCCCACCTCCATGCCATCGCACCACACCTCCCAGCCCAGCCCCCAGGCGCCGAGCGTCGGGCTCTCCCAGTCATCCTCGACGAAGCGGAAATCATGCAGCAGCGGGTCCAGCCCGATCTCGCGATAGCTGTCCAGCAGCAGCGCCTGCGCGTTGTCCGGGCTGGGCTTCATCAGCACCTGATACTGGTAGTAGTGCTGCAAACGGTTCGGGTTCTCGCCGTAGCGCCCATCGGTCGGCCGGCGGCTGGGCTGCACATAGGCGGTGGACCACGGCGTGCTGCCCAGCGAGCGCAGCGTGGTCGCCGGGTGGAAGGTTCCCGCCCCCATCTCCACGTCGTAGGGTTGCAGGATGACGCAGCCCTGGCGCGACCAATAGGCGTGCAGACGCAGGATCAGGTCCTGGAAGGACGGGGTGGTTCGCGTGTTCATGGGCTGCCGGGGCTGGAGCGGAAAGGTTTGATGCGATGCACAATAGTCTGCCCGCCGCAAGATGAGAAGGCGCGACCTCTGGGCGCTGGCCGGCCTCGCGCTCTGGCTGGCCGCCCTGCTGGCGTTTCGCGCCGGCGTTGTCGAGCCGCGCGCCTGGGGGGCCGCCTGCACCGCCGCCGGAGC
>DATJEA010000128.1:0-1842 GCA_035497095.1 Acetobacteraceae bacterium
CGGTGGCGATGAAGAACCCCGGCAGGCTGGGCACCGCATCGATCACCGGCACCGCATCCGGGCTCGCTTCGATCATGCCGCCCCAGGAGTGCGCGCCTCTGTGCTGCACACCACGGCGCTGCCGGAGGTCGCCGGCCCCAACCTCGCCACACCCGGCTTCTCCTGCCGGCGCACGCAGGACGGCGGCTACATCGTCGCCATGAGCAGCGCCGGCACCTTTCCGATCACCCCGGATGCGTTTCGCTATCTCGCCGATTTCTGGCCGACCTTTCGCGAACGCCGCGAGAAGTTGAAGCTGCGGCTTGCGCCCGACTTCATCGCGCGCCTGCTCGCCTCCAAGCGCTGGGCGCTCGACAAGGCCAGCCCGTTCGAGGCGGTACGGGTGCTCGACCCGATGCCCGATCAGGCGTTGCTGGATGACGGCCTCGCTCGCTTCAAGGCCACCTTTCCCGCGGCAGGTCCGGCGCGGATCGCGCACTCCTGGGGCGGCATGATCGAAGCGAGCCCGGATGCGGTGCCGGTGATCGATGCGGTGCCCAGCCTGCCGGGGTTCTTCATCGCCACCGGCTTTTCCGGCCACGGCTTCGGCATCGGCCCGGGCGCCGGCCGCCTGGCCGCCGATCTGCTGACCGGCGCCACGCCGATCGTCGATCCGGCGCCATTTCGCTACGGCCGCATGATCGACGGCAGCCGCCTGCGCCCCAATGCCGGACTCTGACCCGCCACTGCTTCAGGTCGAGGAACTGAGCGTCCGCTTTCGCGCCGAGGCCGGCATGCTGACCGCGGTGGATCGGCTGTCGTTCGAACTGCGGCGCGGCGAGACGCTGGCCATTGTCGGTGAATCCGGCAGCGGCAAGAGCGTGACCAGCCTGGCGCTGATGCGCCTGCTGCCGCCGCCGCCGGGCTGCGACGTCAGTGGCCGGGTGTTGCTGCGACCGCCCACCGCGCAGCCCGGCCGCCTCGCCACCGACCTGCTGACGCTGGCGCCGGAGCAGATGCGCCGGGTGCGCGGCGATCGCATCGCCATGGTGTTCCAGGAACCGATGACCAGCCTCAACCCGGTGCACCCGATCGGGATGCAGATCGCCGAGGCGCTGATCTACCATCGCGGAATCAGTCGTGCTGCTGCCATGGATGCGGCGGCGGGGCTGCTTGAGCGCGTCGGCATCCCTGAGCCGCGCCGCCGCCTCGCCAGCTACCCGCATCAGCTTTCCGGCGGCATGCGCCAGCGGGTGATGATCGCCATCGCGCTGTCCTGCGACCCGGACGTGCTGATCGCCGACGAACCGACCACGGCACTGGATGTCACCATTCAGGCGCAGATCCTCGAACTGCTCGCCGATCTGCAGCGCCAGAGTGGCATGGCGGTGATCTTCATCACTCACAACCTCGGTGTCGTCGCCGAGATCGCCGACCGCGTGCTGGTGCTCTATGCCGGCCGGGTGATGGAGCAGGCGCCGGTACTGCAGTTGTTCGATCGCCCGCTCAACCCCTATACCGCCGGCCTGCTGGCCTCGGTTCCGGTACTCGACCCGAGCGCCCCGACGCGCCAGGGCCTGCATGCGATCCCCGGCAACGTGCCCGACCCGCAACGCCTGCCGTCGGGCTGCGCCTTCCACCCGCGCTGCGCCCACGCTATCGCCGGCCGCTGCGACACCGCGGTGCCGCCGGTGGAACCAGCCGAGCCGGGGCATCTGGTGCGCTGCCTGCGCTGGCGTGAGATCCATCAGGCCGAGGCGGTGCGATGAACGCGCCGCTGGTCGTGGTCGATAATCTGGAGAAGTGGTTTCCGGTGCGCGGCAGCGGCCTGTTCGCGGGGCATGCCAGATTGCGCGCGTTGGA
>DATJEA010000129.1:0-3708 GCA_035497095.1 Acetobacteraceae bacterium
GCGGGCCTGCTGGCGGGCGGCGGCGGCGCGGGCCAGCGCGGCGGCGCGGGCCTGCTCGGCCTGCTGCAAGCTTGTGGTGGCGGCGGCCAGTGCCGCGGCGGCGGCGGCGCGCTCGGCCTCGGCGGCGGCGATGCGCTTCGGGGCGACCAGTTGGGCGGCCACCAGGTCGCGCTCGGCGCCGGTCTCGGCGGCCTGCTGTGCGATGCGGGCGGTGCGCTGTTCGGCCTGGGCCAGCGCCTCGGTCAGGGCGCGGTGGCGGGCGGCGAGGTCGGCGGCGTGCTCGGTGGCGCGTTCGGCGGCCGTTTCAGCGGCGCGGGCGGCGCTGGCGGCGGCCTCGGCCTCGGCGGTGGCGGCGGCCAGGCGCGGCGGGTGCGCCTGCTCCTCGGCAGCCAGCCGCTGGTCTTCCTCGGCGAGGCGGGACAGCGCCGCGGCGGCGTCGGCCTGCACCTGCCGGGCGTGGCCGAAATCGCGCGACACCTGCTCCAGCCGCGCGCCGGCGTCGCGCAGCGCCTGTTCGGCGCGGGCGGCTTCCTGGCCGATCTGCTCGGCGCCGAGGCGGTGGCGTTCCAGCGCGGTGCGCGCCTCGCCCTCGGCGCTGCGCAAGGCGGGCAGTGCGGCGGCGGCCTCGGTGGCCTGGGCGCCGGTTTCGGTGGCGGCGACGGTGGCGGCGGCGACCGCGAGGCCGGCGGCATGCAGCGCGGCCTGCGCGGCGGCGCGGGCCTGCTCGACCCGGGCGCGCTGGATCGCCAGCAGCGCGGCCTCGGCATCGCGCACCAGGCCGGAGATGGCGCGGTAGCGGTTGGCCTGCCGCGCCTGCCGCTTCAGGCCGTCGAGCTGGGTTTCGAGCTGGCCGCGCAGGTCCTCGGCACGGGAGAGGTTGGCCTCGGCGGCGCGCAGCTTCAGTTCCGCCTCGTGCCGGCGGGCGTGCAGGCCGGTGATGCCGGCGGCTTCCTCCAGCAATTGCCGCCGCTCATCGGGCTTGGCGTTGACCAGCGAACTGACTCGGCCCTGGCTGACCAGGCCGGAGGACTTGGCGCCGGTGGCGAGGTCGTTGAACAGCGTCTGCACGTCGCGCGCGCGGGCCTCGCGGCCGTTGATACGATAGCTGCTGCCGCGGCCGCGCTCGATCCGCCGCGAGATCTCAAGCTGCGCCGCCTCGTGGAACGGCGGCGGGGCGAAGTCCTTGGTGTCGTCCAGCAGCAGCGTGACCTCGGCGATATTGCGCGAGGCGCGGGCGGCGGTGCCGGCGAAGATCACGTCGTCCATCTCGCCGCCGCGCAGGCTGCGGGCGGAGTTCTCGCCCATTGCCCATTGCAGCGCCTCCACCACGTTGGACTTGCCGCAGCCGTTGGGGCCGACCACGCCGGTCAGCCCCGGCAGAATCTCCACCACCGCCGGTTCGGCGAAACTCTTGAAACCGGCGATGCGCAGACGGGTGAAGCTGACGGGCAATACGGTCGGTCCTGTCTGTTATCCGGCCGCCTGGGCGACCAGCTTGGCGAAGCCGGGATAGGCGATGTCGCCGGCTTCCCTCAGGTTCTTGGCTTTCGGTCCGTTGAAGATGAACGTAGGCGTCGAGTCGACCTGATACATTTTTTGCGCCTCGTCCTGCGCCTTCAGGATGGCGGCCTTCAGCGCCTGGTCGGCGATCGCGGCGTTGAAGGCATCGCGCGACAGCCCGGCGAGGGCGGCCATCTTCCACAGCTCCTCGGTGGAGTTGACGCCGCGCGCGAACGCCCAGCGGTCCTGCGAGGCGAGCAGGGCGGCGACAAACGGCTCGTAGCGCTCCGGCGGCAAATAGCGGGCGACGGCCGAGGCGGTCAGCGCCAACTGGTCGAGCGGGAAATCGTGGAACACCATGCGCAGCTTGCCGGTGTCGATCAGCTCCTTGCGCACCTGCGGCAGGGTCTGCTTGCTGAATGCGGCGCAATGCGGGCAGGTCAGCGAGAAATATTCGTCCACCCTGACCGGGGCCGAGGCGTCGCCGATGCCGCGTTCGGCCATCTGATCGTCGATCGGTGCGGCCTGGGCGGCGGCCAGCGGCAGCCCCACCAGCGCCGTGAAGCCCCCAACCTGTAGTATGAAACGCCGTGATACGCGCATGATTACCTCTATATATAGTAGTTTAGCCGGATTGCCCCGGCGCTGTCGAGCGTCGCGCAACGGAGTGGTGGCTAGCCCGGCCGTCGCGTCAAGACCATCCGTCCCAGCGCCTCCAGCGCGTCGCGCAGCGGGCCTTCCGGCAGGCTGGCGACGGCGGCGCGCGCCTCGGCCACCGCTTGCGGCTTCGCGCGGGGCGGCGGCGGGGGGGTGGGCAGGGCATCCTGCACGAAGCGCAGCCGGGTCACCGTGGCCTTGCCGAGATGGGTGTTGATCCGTTCGATCAACTGGCCCGAGAGATGCTGCAATTCCAGCGCCACCGGGCCGGGGCAGGTGATCGCCAGGGTGCCGGCGGACAGCCGGCGGGGCGTGGTGACGGCGGCGATCGCCGGGCCGACGATGACATCCCAGTCCGCCAGCACCTGGGCGGTGGCAGGCGCGCGGCGGCGGAATGCCGGGCGCACCAGGGCCGGCACCAGCGCGGAGACCTGGCGCGGGCCGTAGACGTGGCGCGTCGGCGCCGGTTGTGCGTGCTTGCCGGGGGCCTCCTGCTTCGTCATACCGCGCCGATGTCCTCCATCTCCGCTGCCGCTCTGCTGGGCTGGTACGACCGGCACCGCCGCCGCATGCCGTGGCGGGCGCTGCCGGGCGAGCCGGCCGATCCGTATCGGGTCTGGCTCAGCGAGATCATGCTGCAGCAAACCACGGTTGCCGCGGTGCTACCCTATTATGACCGATTCCTCACGCGGTTTCCCGATGTCGCGGCGCTGGCGGCGGCGGCGGAGGGCGAGGTGATGGCGGCCTGGGCCGGGCTTGGCTACTACGCGCGGGCGCGCAACCTGCATGCCTGCGCCCGGGCGGTGGCCGCCGCCGGCGGGTTTCCGCGCACGCTGGACGGGCTGCGGGCGCTGCCGGGGATCGGGCCATATACCGCCGCGGCGATCGGCGCGATCGCGTTCGGCATTCCGGTGGTGCCGGTGGACGGCAATGTCGAGCGGGTCGCGGCCAGGGTGTTCGCGCTGACCGATCCGCTGCCGGCGGGTAAGCGGGCGCTCGACGCAGCGGCGGCAGGCTTGGGCGAGGACGCGGCGGCGCGGGCCCGGCCGGCCGATTTTGCCCAGGCGCTGTTCGATCTGGGGGCGACGATTTGCACGCCGAGTTCGCCGGCCTGCGCGCTGTGCCCGTGGCGGACGGGGTGCGCCGGGCATCGGGAGGGCATCGCCGGCACGTTGCCGCGCAAGCAGGCCAAAAAGCCGCGGCCACTGCGGCATGGGGTGCAGTTCTGGCTGCGCGATGCGGCCGGTCGGGTGCTGCTGCGCCGGCGGCCGGCGAAGGGTCTGCTGGGCGGCATGACCGAGTTGCCCGGCACGCCGTGGCGGACGGCGCCGTGGTCGGCGGCCGAGGCGCTGGAGCATGCGCCGATGCGGGCAAATTGGCGCGATCTGGGCCAAATTCAGCACGTATTTACCCATTTTGCGCTGCATCTGGCGGTATTTTCCGCCCATGTGCCGAGCATTCAGGCGGAGGGCTGGCTGTGTGCCGCGGACGCGCTGGAGCACGAGGCGCTGCCCTCGGTGATGCGCAAATGCGTCCGGCTGGCGGAAACGG
>DATJEA010000130.1:0-2007 GCA_035497095.1 Acetobacteraceae bacterium
GCCACCGCCCGAGGCGGCGCTGCCGGCCGCCACCCGCACGCCGCCGCCGCCGCCGCCGCCCGGCCCCCAAAGCTGCACCCGCAGCGCCTGCGCGCCCTCGGGGATGGCGATGCCGCCGGCATTGCCGGTGTAGACCGCAACCCGCGTGCCGGCATTGCCCGCGGCCGGCAGCCGCTCCCAGGCGACGCCGTTGAACACCGCCTGGTCGCCGACCGCCCATTGCGCCACGCCGTCCAGCGCCGTGCCGCCGGCGGTGCCGACCGTGTAATAGAACCCCTTGGTGCCAATTCCGGAGGCCAGTTGTGGCAGATTGCCGGCGGCGTCCCACACCCCCTGGTAGCTCATCGCGCCGATCACCGCGCCGGGCAGTTGCTCCAGCGGCACCAGGCCGCGCGGGTCCAATCCGGCATAGCCGCCGGGCTGGCCCTTGTTGGCCGGCCGCTCATAGCCCTGCGCCGCCACCCAGGAGCGCAGCGCCACCGGCTGGCCGGCGACGGTGAGGCCGCCCTGGCCGATATTCACCGCCCCGCTGGCGCGCGCGATCGACAGCGGCGTATCGAGCCGCACACCCGCGTCGTCGTAGCGGTCGATCGCGAAATCCGAGCCGGCCTGGCCGCCGGTCTCGCCGCTGGCATCGGCGCCGAGCGCCCAGCGGCTGCTGCCGTCGCTCTGCACGAACACCTGCCGCGCGCGGCCGGCCGGCGCGGTGATGGCGTAGGCGACGCCCTCGCTGGGGCCGCTGCCGGCCGGGTTGGCGAGCGTGAGGCTGGTGATGCCGGACAGGCTGCCGCCGCTGATCGCGGTGGCGCCGTCCGGCTGGGTGGCCAGCGGGCCGAGATCGGCGATGTCGGCCGCCGCCAGGCTGACCGCCCCGGTGCGCCCGGCGACCGAGACCACATCGGCCGGGGTGCCCTGGAAATTCTCCCAGGCGGTGCCGTTGAACACCGCGTGGTCGCCGAGATTCCACTGCGAGATGCCGTCCAGCACCGTGCCGCCGGCGGTGCCGACGGTGTAGTAATAGCCCTTGGTGCCGACGCCGGAGGCGAGCGGCGGCACGTTGGCCGCGGCATTCCAGCCGCCCTGGTAGGACAGGCCGCCGAGCACCGAGGCCGGCAACTGCGCGGCCGGAACGCGGCCGGTGGCATCGAGCCCGGCATAGCCGTTGGCGGCACCCTTGGCGGCGGTGTTCTCGTAGCCCTGCGCGGTGACCCAGGATTGAGTGGCGACCGCGCTGCCGCCGATGCTGACGGCGTTGGCCACCACGCTGCCGTAAACCCGCAGTGTCAGGCTGCCGACATTGCTGATGAACGACAACTGGCTGGCGGCGTCGCTGATCATCCGCACCGAATAGCCGGAGCCGATATTATTGCCGCGGAAATCGACGAACGGCGTGCCGGGCACACCATAGGCGCCCAGCGTCAGGTTGCCGTTCGGGTCGCCGCTGGCCACCAGCGTCGGCACCGTGCCGCCCACGGTGAGCCGCGAGAAGGTGCCGGGTGCGGCGGTGCCGCTGCCGATCGCCGGCGGCGCGGCCAGCGTGGCGGCGACATAGGCGGTGGTGGCGAGCTGGCTGCTGCTGGTGCGGGCCGGCGCGGTCGGCCCGGTCGGCGTGCCGGTGAAGGCCGGGCTGGCCAGCGGCGCGCCGCCAAGGTTGCCCAGCGCGGCGGCAGGGTTGGCGAGTTCGCTGAGGTTGCCGGCAGCGGTGGCGAGCCCCGTGCCGCCGGTGGCGTAGACCGGCTGCCAATCGGTGCCGGCCGCGTGGCTGCTGCCGGTGGTGAGCCGCTTCCAGCCGAGCTGGGTCTGGCCGTTCAGCACCGCGTTGTCGCTGCGCGCCACCATGTGGCCGGCGACATACAGCCCGCTGCTCGGCATTGCGGTGCTGGCCAGCAGCGTCTCGTTCAGCGTCTGGCCATAGCTGGCCGCGGCCGGGTCGCATTCCTCGATCACGTAGCGCCAGGCGTCGCCGGCCGGGTAGACGTAGCCGACGCCCTTGTTGGCGGTGGAGAA
>DATJEA010000131.1:0-3361 GCA_035497095.1 Acetobacteraceae bacterium
CGGCGGCCGGCTTCATCCCGGTCGCCGGCCCGTTCCTGCAAGCGGCGCTGAAGATCGCCGACGCCACCGGCCTCACCGACACCATCACCAGGCATCTCGGCAGCGGCGGCGAGGCGGTGGCCACCGCCGTGGTGCAGGCCGCCGCCAGCGTCGCCGGCGTGCCGTCCGGCACCGATCCCGCCAGCGTCGCCGCCGCCGTGGCCGGGCTCGACCCGGACAAGCGGGCTGCCCTGCAAGTGCAATTGGCGCAACTGGCGATCCAGCGCGACGCCCAGCAGCAGGCCGCCGACGACCGCGCCCGGCAGGCGCAACTGGACGCGATCAAGGCGCAGATCGGCGATATCGCCAGCGCCCGCGGGCAGACCGTGGCGCTGGCCCAGGCCGGCTCCAAGGTGGCCTGGGCGCCAGCCGTGGTGTCGTTCGTGGTGCTGCTGACCTTCGGCGTGGTGATGTGGGGGGCGCTGACCCGCACCATGCCGAGCGGCAGCGAGACCATCCTGAACATGCTGCTCGGCACGCTGGCGGCGATGGCCACCGCCGTGGTCTCCTACTGGGTCGGCAGCAGCTCGGACAGCGTGCAGAAAACCGACATGCTGTTCCGCAGCGCGCCGTCGCCGCACGCCGGGCCGTGATCCGAGTTCTGGCCGAGGCGCCTCGGCGTCTCGGTCAGGCGGCCGTCCGTCGCCGCGCCAGCATGTCGGCGAACCATAGCCTGGCCAGCTTGCGCCGGCGTGCGGCGGCCGGCCAGCGCAGCATTTCCAGCCGGCCGTCGGCATGTTCCACCACCGCGCTGCGCGATTCGATCCAGTCGCCGGTGTTGATATACTGCACGCCGCCGAAATCGCGGATCGCCGGGCGATGCACATGGCCGCAGATCACGCTGTCGACGCCGTATTGCTGCGCCGCCGCCACCGCCAGCTTCTCGAAGCCCAGCCGGCGCCGCCGCCTGGTGCGCCCGGTGGCCCGGCGCAGGCCGCGCCACACGCTGAGCCCGGCATCATTGGCGATGATCGCCGCCGAATACACCCAGATGCCCATCGACGACAGCTTCTCCACCTTGCCCATCACGCTGTCGAACTGGTCGCCATGCACCACCAGGTGGCGCCTGCCGTCGGCGGTCTCGTGGATCGCGTGGTCCACCACCGCGATGCCGCCGAAATCCTTGCCGATCGAGTCGCGCAGGAATTCGTCGTGGTTGCCGGGGATATACAGCATTTCGGTGCCGGCCTCGCGCTTTTCCAGCAGGCAGCGCAGCACCGCCTCATGCGCGCGCGGCCAGTACCAGCGCGCCTTCAGCCGCCAGCCATCGACGATGTCGCCGACCAGATAGATCCGCTCCACCTCGGTGCGCTGCAGAAACTCCAGCAGCGCCACCGCCTGGCAGCCATGCGCGCCCAGATGCATGTCCGAGATGAACAGCGTCCGCATCCGCGCGGCATCCGGCAGGGCCGGTCCGGTCGAGTCAGGCATTCAGTGCGCTCCTCTCCGCAAAACCGCCGGCCTGCGAGAGCAGTGCGCCAGGAGCGGCACGTGAGACAATGCTGCATATAGGCCGGGCGGCGGCAAATCGGTAGCCGGTGTGGCGATTTTAATGGCTATGATCGCATTCTCTGTTGAGCAGGGTTGCGCCGCGCCAGAGCTGTCATCAGCAAGCAAGCGGCGCTTTTTTGAAAAAAAGCGCGCAAAAAACTTCATCCGCCTTGCAACATTGGGCGGACGGAGGGGGCGGAGTCTCCAAACCCAGGGCGCAAAGCGCCGTCATGACGTTTTTTTGCCTCTTTTTGTTCATAAAAAGAAGGCCTTCCTTGCCTCTCTCCGCTGCGCATCAACACGCGGCGCGATGACAGCCATTTCAATATGGCCGCCCATTTCAGAACCCCAGCACCGGCTGCAACAGCCGCGCCGCGCGGCCGTGGAAGCGCAATGGCGCGGTGGTGGCGATCAGGCAGATGCAGTCCTGGCCGGCATCGGCCACCGGCTGATGCTCCACCTCGGCGTCGGCCTCGGCCAGGTCGCCCGGCCCGAACCGGCCCAGCCGGTCGCTGTAGCTGCCGGCCAGCACGCAGACCGTCTCATGCCCGCGATGGCCATGCTCCGGCACCTTGCTGCCCGGCGCCAGCTTCAGCAGATACAGCGTGGACCCGTCGCGCGGCGCGCCAGGCTCGGGCAGCAGGCGGATATGGCGGATGCCCGGCGCCACCCAGCGCCAGCGCCCCAGCCCGCCCGGCCGGCGCGCATAGCGCAGCAGCGACGGCGGCAGCGCGATGTCGCCCAATGCCGCGCTGTCGGCGGGCGGCGCCGGCGGCGCGGGCGGGGCCGGCCGGTCCAGCCGGGCCAGCGCATGGGCCAGCGCATCCGGCGCCAGGCTCGCCGGCGCCAGCCCGTCGAGCAGCTGGCCGCCGACCGCCTCGGCCAGCCGCGCCACCTCCCGGCACTGCGGGCAGGCATACAGATGCGTGGCCACCACCGCCCGGCTGGCCTCATCCAGCCCGCCGGCGGCATGGCAGACCAGCGTCGCCTCGGCGGCATGATGCATTGGGGGGTGCGGCAGTTTCGTCACGACCATTCCTCCATCGCGGCGCGCAGCCGTTGCATGGCCAGCCGCAGGCGCGATTTCACCGTGCCGAGCGGGATGCCGAGCAGACGCTCGATCTCCGCATGCGGCCGATCCTCATAGTATGCGAGATTTACCAACTTGGCCTGCTCGGCCGGCAAGGTTTGCAGCGCGGCGCGCAGCCGGCCATCGCGGGTCTCGGTGTCCAGCACCGCATCGGCGCCCGGCGCGTCGTAGGCGGGCTCTGGCAGGCTGTCGGCATCGGCCATGCCGCCCTTCGGCAGCCGGCGCAGCGCATCGATGCGCAGATTGCGCGCGATGGTGAAGACCCAGGTCGCCGCCCCGGCGCGGGCCGGGTCGAAACTGGCCGCCTTGTGCCACACCGCCAGCAGCGCGTCCTGCGCCAGATCCTCGGCTTGCGCGTCGGCGGCACCAAGTTTGCGCATATAGGCCTTCACTCGCGGCGCGAAATGACCGAATAGCAGCGCATAGGCGGCACGGTCGCGGCTCTCCGCCACGCGGCGCAGCAGCAGCGCCAGCGCCTCGGGCGGCGGCGGGCCGGGAGGTGCGCTCATCCGGGCCGGCACACGAGGCCAGCGCGCCGATGTGGCGGAAGCGTGAATGTGGGGGTGTCCATTCATGCCATCCTATACGAAACCGGAGCGCAATCGGATCACCGGCCGGCCCGGGGGGCGGCTCGCGGGTATGTTAACAAAAAGAAACTCGCATTTGGTTCCATTTCAGGCCATTTGCGCAAGCTAGATGTGTGTTTAACGAAACTTTGACGAGTTTTTTCCGTTGCGCTAT
>DATJEA010000132.1:0-5768 GCA_035497095.1 Acetobacteraceae bacterium
GGTCGAGATTATGCAGCAGCACCGCCAGCCGGGCCTCGTCGCCCGGCGCCAGGAAGCGCGGCAGCAGTGCCTCGGCCACCAGCGGGTCGCGGATGGTGATGTCGGTGTTGGCCGCCCCCAACCGGCTGCCCGACCAGGCCACCGCCATCAGCCGCACCTGGCCGTTGAAGTCCGGCATGTCGAGCGTGATATGGGCGATGCCGTCCGGCCCGGCCTGCACCGGCGGGCTGAACAGGATCACGGTGCGCTGCGGGATGTCGGGCAGCGCGAAGCTGCCCTCGTCGCCACCCTGGCGCAGCAGCGCGGACTCGCCCTCGGCGGGCGGGATCAGCCGGCCCCAGTCGTCACGGATATCCAGCCCCAACGTGCGCCGGCCGAGGAAATGCGGGCGCGGATCGGGCGCGGTGAAGCGGGTGAGGCGCAATATGCCCTCATCGACGGCGGCCAGCGTCACCCAGGCACCGGGAACGGCCCGCACCGGCACGTTCAGCCTGGCGCGCGGCGCGGCCTTGTCCGGCGTGTCGATCGCCACGTCCAGCGTGCGGGCGGCCGGGTCGACGCCGACCCAGGTGAGGCCGATGGCGCGGGCGGGCCGCGTGCCGGCGACATCGCCGCCCCGGAACACATGCACCGCGACATAGGCGCCCGGCCCCCAGGCGGTGGTGACCGGCACCTCCACATCGGTGCCGCCCTCGGCGACGTCGATATCGCGCAGCGACAGCACCTTGTTGGTCAGCACCAGCAAGGTGGCCTTGCCGGCGAACGGCGCGGCGATATGGATGCGCACGTTCTCGCCGGCCGGCACGCTGCGGCGGTCGGCGGACACGTCGACGCGGTCCGGCACGTCCGGGCTTTGCGAACTGGCCCAGCCGGCGCGGAAGCGGTATGAGGCCAGCGCCATGCCGCCGACCTGCGACACCTCCAGCCGATAACGGCCGAACGGCAGCTTGGCGTAGATCTGCGACAGCCCGTCCGGCGGCAGTTGCACCGTCTTGGTTTCCAGCGGCTCGTCGCGCCAGACCACCTCGTAGCGGGCGAGCCGGTCATGCATCACCATCCGCCAGTCCGGCCGCTCGCGCACCAGCCGCAGCCTGGCCTGCATCGCCATCGGCGCGCCCTCCGGCGTCACCGCGCGAATGGTGAAGCCTGCCGGCGCCCCGGCATCCACCGCGTTATCATCGAACGCCGGCTTGATGCCGAGCAGCGGGTTGGCCGGCCGCACCTTCACCGTGGCGGTGGCGCGCGAGGCATGGCCGGACGGATCGTTCACCGAGACGTTGATCTGCGCCTGCAACGCGAATGTCACATCGGGCAGGCTGGCGAGCGCGAGGTTGAGATGCGTCACCCCGTTGGCGTCGGTGTCCGGCAGTTCGAGGTCGTGGCTGTCCGGCGCGTAGGTCTCGCCGACCAGCCCGATGCGGTAGCCGGCCAGGATCGGGAACGGCGCCGGGTCGGCGATCAGCCGCAGGCTCCCCTTGCCGGAGAGTTCGGCGCCGGGCGCGCCATACAGATAGCGCGCGGTGACGGTAAGATCGGTGCTGACCCCGGCCACCAGCGTGGTCGGCAGAGTGCCGAAATCCACCGCCATGCGGTCCGGCACGAAGGCATCGACGCGGAATTCCGCATGCCCGATCGGCGCCGCGGTCGGGTCGGCGGCAACATCGATGGTCCAGGTCCCGGCCGCCGCCCCGGCCGACAGCTGCACCGGCAGATACAGCGAGGCATCCGCCGCCCGCGCCGGCGTGCTGCGCAAGAACACCTGCCCGTTCGGCCGCCGCACCGTCACCTGCGCCGGAATATCGGCCGGCAACCCGGCTGAATCGCGCAGCAGCGCCATCACCTGCACCGTCTCGCCGGGCCGGTAGATGCCGCGATCGAGCCACACAAACGCATCGAGCGGCCCCGGATGCGGCATACCGGACACCCCGCGATCCGACAGATCGAACGCCGCGACGTTGAGATCGAGCGTGGCGAAATCCTGCGGCGCGTCCCCAACTTTCGGCGCGAACGCCTGGATCGACGCCGCCGCCAGCGAGCCGGTGCCGGCCAGCAGCGGGGCGGCGAAACGAGCGACGCCATCGGCATCGGTGACGGCCTCGGCCAGCACGTCGTTGTTGCGCGCCAGCAGCAGCACCCGCACGCCGGCCCGGGTCGCCGCATTGGCATAGTCGCGCATCTGCACGGTCAGCCCGTCAGCGCCACGCCACAGCGTCGGCGCCAGATCGGTGCGCAGGATGATCTGCACCGCCCGCGTGATATCGCCGCCGGTGCCGTCGCCCGGCCCGGCGATCAGCGCATAGATGCCAGGTCCCGCGGTCTCCAGCGGCGGCGGCACCGGCAGCGCGGTGCGGGCTGGCCGATTGGCCTCCCATTTCGGAATATCCGCCTTGCCCTGCCACACCACGCTGCCGACCGTGTCGGCGAGGTTGTCGGCGGCCCAGTAATTCACCGCCTGGCCAAGCTGGTTATCGCGCAGCATCGCCGCCACGCTGCGGTCCGACAGCCGGATCAGCCGCAGATCGACGGCCGACAGATTCACGGTGGTCAGCGTCACCGCCGGCGCCTGGCCGCGCGGCAGCACGAACAGCCTGGTATCGAAGCCAAGGCTGGGGTCGCGATTCGGCACCGCGATCGGCAGCGAGACCTGCTTGGCCAGCACCAGCCCCTGCTCGCCAGGCAACCCCTGGCGCAGGATGATCGTGGTGGTCTGCCCGGACGGCAGGCCGGAGACGCAAAGCTGGTCGCCCTCGCGGGTCACCGCCGCCTCCGGTCGCGCCGGCTCCAGCCGCACCCAGTCCGGCGGGTTGAAGCCGTCGCCGCGCCGCGGCGGCACGGTGAATGCGACGCAGGCGCGCGGCGGGTCGGCCTCGCCCTCGGTGGTCACCCGGCGCACCAGCATGCCGGCGGCGCGGCGGGCGTCGGCCAGCTGCTGCTTATAGCCGGCATTGCCAGGCATCCGCTCCACCACCGCCTCCAGCGCCTGCACCTGCTGTGCGTCGCGGCCGAGCAGATGCAGCGCCCGCGCCATCGCCAGCAGCGGCGCCACTTCCGGCTCGCCGGACTCCGACATCTGGAACGCCTGCCACGCCGCATCCAGCGCGTGCAGCGCGTTCGGCGGCGTGCGACGCAGTTGCGCCTGGGCGAGGTCCAGCCAGTGATCGGCGGTCACCTGCCCCAGCGCCACCCGCGCTTCCAGCCCGGCAGCCACGCCGTTCCAGTCCTTGGCGGCCAGCGCCGCGGCGGTGCGCTGCTCGGCGGCGGCGCGGGCCGAAGGCGTGCCGCCGGCCGGGTAGCGGGCGATCAGCGACGAGCGATAGGCGTTGGCATCACGCGACAGCCCGGGCGGATTGAAATCCTCGGCGCGACTGGCGCCGGCGGCGAAGGTGAAGGCCAGGACAATCAGCAGCAGCAAACGGATACGCATCAACGGCCCCCCGGACTCACCCCCGGGTATACCGCAACGAGCCCGCCTAGGCGACGGCTTTCATTCTGCGATCAACAAGTTGTGCCAGCCGTGCGACGAACGGATCGACAATCCCCATCTCCGCCAGCCCGGCCTGGGTGCGGAACAGATATTCCGCCCCGCTGCCCAGCCGGCCATGCGCGGTGGCCAGCCGCCGCACCACCTCCTCCTCCGGCAGATTGTCGCAATAACCCGGCCCGTCGCAGTTGATGGTGAACGCAATCGCCTGCCCGAACCGCGCGCCCGTTGCATCCTCGATCGCCACCCAGCGCGGCGTATAGCCGGCGGCGATCATCTCGCGCCGCCATAGCACGTCCAGTTCCAGCGCCAACGCCGCCTCGGGGATGCGAAACACCACCCCGCCGCAGCCCGGCCCCTCCGGCTGATCCTCGATCAGCCCCAGCATCAGCCCCGGCGCCTCCGGCGTGCCGCGCCCGGACTTCACCGACAGGCAGAAGCTGCGCCGCCAGCCGGGCACATGCGCCAGAAGCCGGTCGGTGAACTGGATCAGCGGATTCCAGATCAACGAGCCATAGGCGAACACCCACAGCCCGTCGCCCCGCTCCGGTCGGCAGGCCAGCAGCGCCTCCAGCGACGCGTTGCGCTCGGCGTCGGACAGCACGTGCATTTCGGGATTGGTGGCAGCGATCATCGCCGGCAGGGCGCCGCTCAGCAGCAATTCGCGCGTCAGACCCTGCCCGGCTGGCGGCGCCGGCGTGTCAGCCATCGGCTACTTCGCGACCTCCTTGGCCAGCAGGTCGCGGATATCCGCCAGCAGCAGCTCGGTCGTGGTCGGCGGCGGCGGCTCGGACGGCGCGACCGCCTCCTTGCGGTGCAGCGCGCTCAGCCCCTTCACCACCCAGAAGATCGCGAACCCGATGATGACGAACTGGATCACCGCATTCATGAACACGCCGATATTCAGCGTCACCGCCCCGGCCGCCTTGGCCGCCTCCAGGGTGGCGACATGCGGTCCCTTCAACGTGATGAAGATGTTGGTGAAATCGATCCCGCCCAGCAGCAGCCCGAGCACCGGCGTGAAGATATCCTTTACCAGGCTGCCGACGATCGCCGAGAACGCGGCGCCGATGATGATACCCACCGCCAGATCCACCACGCTGCCGCGCATGATGAAGGCGCGGAATTCCTGCACCCACGAGGGCGATTTGATCGGCAAGGCCATATCGCGATACTCCGTTTGGGTGAGCTCATTCTGACCAACGCGGCCAATGAAACAGCGGCAACTATTGGGGAATTCGCCGGATTCGTCCAGGTTTATTGCGCCGGCTTTCTGCCGGTGGTCAACTTGGTCTACCCTCGCGCGGTAACCAGCGGCAGGAGACCAGCATGCGATCATACGGCAAGACGGCCCTGGTCAGCTGCGGTCACGCGGCGTGAACATCCTGTCCATCCAATCCTGGGTCGCCTACGGCCATGTCGGCAACGCCTCCGCCGCCTTCCCGCTGCAACGCCTCGGCGCCGAGGTCTGGGCGGTCAACACCGTGCAGTTCTCCAACCACACCGGCTATGGCGACTGGACCGGCGAGGTCTACTCCGGCGCCCAGGTGGCCCACGTCATCGCCGGCATCGAGGCCCGCGGCGCCTTCGCCATCTGCGACGCGGTGCTGTCCGGCTACATGGGCGACCAGGGCATCGGCGCTACCATCCTGGACACCGTCGCCCGCGTCAAAACCGCCAACCCCGCCGCACTCTACTGCTGCGACCCGGTGATCGGCGACGACGACACCGGCGACTATGTCCGCCCCGGCATCGCCGAACTGCTGCGCGACCAGGCGCTGCCGGCCGCCGATATCATCACCCCCAACCGCTTCGAGGTGCAGCGCCTCACCGGCCAGGACTGCGCCACCCTGGCCGGCGCCAAAGCCGCGATCGCCCAACTGCAGGCGATGATGGCGCCCACCGGCCCGCGCTGCGTGCTGCTCACCAGCCTGCGCAGCAACGAAACCCCCGATGACGCCATCGACATGCTGGCCGCCGAGGCCGGCGCCATCCACCTGCTGCGCACCCCCCTGGAATCGCTCGCGATCAACGGCGCCGGCGACGCCATCGCCGCGCTGTTCCTGTTCCACCGCCTCAACACCGGCAGCGCAAAACAGGCCCTGGAGCAGGCCGGCAGCGCCATCCACGGCCTGCTCGCCCGCACCGCGGCGGCCGGCTCGCGGGAAATCCTCACCGTGGCGGCGCAGGAGGAGTTCGTGAATCCGTCACGGCATTTCCAGGCCAGCCTATGTTAAGGCAAGCAAGCGGCGCTTTTTTGCAAAAAAGCGCGCAAAAAACTTCATTC
>DATJEA010000133.1:0-2324 GCA_035497095.1 Acetobacteraceae bacterium
GGCAAGCCCGGGTGAACAGCCGCGCACCGTCATGATACGGGTCGATTCCCAGCGGGCTGAACACATGGAAAAAGATCGCCCCGGACATGATGCCAAGCGCCAGCGCGGCACCATAGATCCGCGTCCACGGCAGCAGCACCAGCACCGAGGCGGTGATCTCCGCCACCGCCACGGTCAGCCGCATCGCCTTCTCGTGGCCGTGCAGGAACAGCCAATCGGTCAGCACGGTGAACAGCCACACCGAGCCTTCATTGCCGGTCAGCTTGTACTGCTCGTACCAGAGCAGCACATAGGCGATATACAGCGCCGCCAGCCAGGTCAGCGTTTTCAGGGTGCGGTCCATGCTCCGGCTCCAATGTTGCGTTACGGGTGGGAGACACCGTTGCCCGGCCAACATTACACGCCCCGTTCCGCCCCGCGCCCGAGTGTTGTATGGCACGCTGATGACCCCGCCGCCGCAGCATTTCGTGCCTTGATGTACGACATCGCCATCATCGGCGGCGGCATCAACGGCACCGCCATCGCGCGCGACGCCGCCGGGCGCGGCTGGCGGGTCGCGCTGTGCGAACAGGGCGATCTGGCCGGCGCTACCTCGTCGGCCTCCACCAAGCTGATCCATGGCGGATTGCGCTATCTGGAATATTACGAGTTCCGGCTGGTGCGCGAGGCGCTGATGGAGCGCGAAGTGCTGTGGGGCATCGCCCCGCACATCATCTGGCCGCTGCGCTTCGTGCTGCCGCATCACAAGGGCCTGCGCCCAGCCTGGCTGCTGCGGCTGGGGCTGTTTCTCTACGACCATATCGGCGGCCGCAAACGCCTGCCGGCTACACGCACGCTGCGGCTGGACCGCGACCCGCTCGGCGCGCCGCTGCGGCCGGAGTTCACCCGCGGTTTCGAATATTCCGACTGCTGGGTCGAGGATTCCCGCCTGGTCGCGCTCAACGCGCAGGACGCGGCGGCGCATGGTGCCGACATCGCCACCCGCACCCGCTGCACCGCGGCACATCGCATTGAAAACGGCTGGGAACTTACCTTGCAGCCGGCACATGGCGAACCCCGGAAGATCCAGGCCCGCACGCTGGTCAACGCCGCCGGGCCGTGGGTGGCGGACGTGCTCGCCACCGTCATTCATATCAGCAGCACGGCCAAAGTGAGGCTGGTGCAGGGCAGTCATATCGTGGTGCCGCGGTTGTATCGGCATGACCGCTGCTACATCTTCCAGAATGGTGACGGACGCATCTTCTTTGCGATTCCTTATGAGCAGGACTTCACTTTGATCGGCACCACCGATCAGGACTATCACGGCGACCCGGCCGAAGTGCGGATTTCGGCCGCGGAAATCGACTATCTTTGCGCCGGCGCCAGCGAGTATTTCCGCACCCCGGTCACCGCCGAGATGGTGGTGTGGAGCTATTCCGGGGTTCGCCCGCTCTATGACGATGGCGCAACTACCGCGCAGGCGGCGACGCGGGAGTATGTGTTGGCGCTGGATGCGAGCGGCCCGGCCTGCCTCAGCGTGTTCGGCGGCAAGATCACCACCTCGCGCCGGCTGGCCGAGGCGGCGCTGGCCAGGCTGGCGCCGCATCTGCCGAAAACAGATTTGAAAACAACGGGGTGGACCGGCGTCGAGCCGCTGCCGGGGGGCGATTTTCCGCGTGACGGGTTCGCCGACCTGGTTGCCGGGCTGCGCCGTGACTATGTGTTTTTGCCCGAACCCACCGCGCGGCGGCTGGCGCGGGCCTATGGTACGCGGGCGCGGCTGATTCTGGGCGAGGCGCGGCGGATGGAGGATCTGGGGCCGCTGCTGGGGGCCGATTTTACCGCCGCCGAGTTGCGCTATCTGGTGCAATATGAATGGGTTACCACATCCGCCGACGCGCTGTGGCGGCGCAGCAAGCTGGGGCTGCGGTTCAATCCCGAGCAGGTGGCGGCGGTCGACGCAATGCTGGCGCGGGAGGCCGGAAATGGACGCTGAAAACCGGGTAAAACTGGGCGATCTGCGGGTGATTCAGCCCGGGAATGTGGAAAAACACTGGCAACCGGTGCCGGCCAACGGGCTGATCGAGGTGCATCTGGCGCCCGATCTGGCGATCGCCTTGGCGGGGTTCAGGCCCTTCGGGCAGGTGTTGGTGCAGTTCATGATGGTGTGGCAGCGATACAGCCGGAAGGGGTCTTCCAGATTGTCCAGGCGCTCGCCGGTCGCCTCGTCGCGCGAGTCGATCAGCCAGACGAACACCAGGTCCACCGCGCCGTCGTTGAGGAACAGGTGGCGGCGGTTGCGGCCGAGGAAGATGGTGGTGCCCGGAACCATCCGGTGCGCCACG
>DATJEA010000134.1:0-4070 GCA_035497095.1 Acetobacteraceae bacterium
AATCGAGGCGGCGATCGGGCCGGCGACAGCCGGGGTGTATTATCTGGCCGGCGCGCAGTCCCGGCCGCATCTGCGCGAGGTGGTGGCGGCGGCGCATGCGCAGGGGGTGCCGGTGCTGGTGGATGCCGCGGCGCAGTTGCCGCCGGCGGAGAATTTGCGGCGGTTCATCGACGAGGGCGCCGATCTGGTGTGCTTCTCCGGGGGCAAGGCGCTGGGTGGGCCGCAGGCTTCGGGCATTCTGGCCGGGCGGGGCGACCTGGTGGCCTCGGCGCTGCTGCAAATGCTGGACCTCGATGTGTATGACGATCTGTGGGCGCCGCCGGCGGAATTTGCCGCACTCGGGCAGTTGCGCGGGCTGCCGCATCACGGCATCGGGCGGAGTTGCAAGCTGGGCAAGGAGGAGATCGCCGGGCTGTGCGTGGCGCTGCGCCGGTTCGTGGCGGAAGACCCCACGGCGCGGCAGGGGCGCTGGCTTGCGGTGCTGGAGGGGTTGCGCGAGGCTGCCGGGCTGGATGGGTTGCGGCTGGAAGCCGGGCCGATCCCGCACCTGGCGCTCGATTGCGGATCGGAGCAGGCGGCGGTGACGCTGGCGCGCAGGCTGGCAGCCGGGGTGCCGTCGATCGCCTGCGCCCCTGGTCGGCGTGAGCGGGGTGTGCTGGGGTTCAGTCCGGTGGCGTTGACCATCGAGGAGGCGCGCATCGTCGGCGCGCGGTTGAAGGAGTTGGCAGGATGAGCCTTGATGCGATCAACGCGCTGCTGCTGGATGGCAGCGTCAAGGGCATGCCGGGCGGCGTGGCGCCGTTCCGGCTGGACAGCATCGCGGCCAAGGGCTGGAACGTGCTGCGCGAGGACATGACGCTGCCGCTGGCGGTGCTGAAGGACAGCGCGATCCGGCATAACAGCGCCTGGATGCGCGATTTCATCAGCCGCAGCGGGGCCTCGATCGCGCCGCACGGCAAGACCACGATGGCGCCGCAACTGTTCCGCCAGCAGCTGGAGGATGGCGCCTGGGCGATCACCCTGGCGACGCCGCAGCAGGTGGCGGTGGCACGCAGCTTCGGGCATCAGCGGATCGTGCTGGCCAATCAGCTGGTCGGGCGGCAGGGGATTCGCTACGTCTTGGATGAGTTGAAGCGCGATCCGGGGTTCGATTTCTACTGCATCGTCGATTCGCTGGAGAATGTTCGCGAGTTGACCGAGGCGGCGCGGGCGGCTTCGGTCGGGCGGCCGTTGCAGGTGTTGCTTGAGGGCGGCATTGCCGGCGGGCGGACCGGGGTGCGCGACGTGGCGCAGGGCATGGCGGTGGCGCGGGCGGTGCAGGCGGCGGGACCGTTGCTGGCGCTGCGCGGCGTCGAGGGGTTCGAGGGGCTCGCGCCGCGCGATCGCGCCGAGGCGGAGGCGCTGGTGCGCGGCTTTCTCGACCTGCTGGTGGCGCTGGCCAAGGGCTGCGAGGCGGAGCAACTGTTCGCGCCCGGCGAGGTGATTTTGAGCGCCGGCGGCTCGGCGTTCTACGACATGGTGCTGGCGCGGTTCCATCATGCCGGGTTGCAGGGCAAGACCCGGGTGCTGACCCGCAGCGGCTGCTATCTGACGCATGACAGCGTCAGCTATCGCCGGCATTTCGCCAATATCGTCGACCGTACGCCGGAGGCGGCGCGGGACGGTGGGCTGCTGCCGGCGCTGGAGGTGTGGGCCTATGTGCAGTCCCGCCCCGAACCGGGCAAGGTGCTGCTGACCATGGGCGCGCGCGATTCCGGCTGGGATGATCAGCCGGTGGCGGAGACCTGGTATCGGCCTGGCGGCAGCGCGCCGGCGCCGGTGCCGCCCGGGCATCGCGTGGTCGGCCATAACGATCAGCATTGCCATATGCTGGTACCGGAGGACTCGCCGCTGGCGGTGGGCGACATGGTCAGTTTCGGCGTGTCGCACCCGTGCCTGACCTTCGACAAGTGGCAGGTGCTGTGCCTGGTCGACGACGAGTACAACGTGATCGGCGCGATCAAGACATTTTTCTAGGCGGGAGCAGGCGGCGATGCGGATTTTCTCGGCGACCATCGCGACGGAGACCAACACCTTCTCGCCGCTGCCGACCTCGCTCGCGGCGTATCGGGAGGGCGTGTATTTGCGGCCGGGCGAGCACCCCGAGGCGGCGCCGCTGATGTGCACCGCGCCGCTCTGGGTGGCGCGGCGGCGGGCGGCGGCGGAAGGCTTCACGCTGATCGAGGGGAGCTGCTTCGCCGCCAGCCCGGCCGGGACCACCAATCGCGCCGATTACGAGGCGATGCGCGACGAAATCCTCGACCAGGTGCGCGCCGCGATGCCGCTCGATGGCGTGCTGCTGGGGCTGCATGGCGCGATGGTGGCGCATGGCTATGACGATGTGGAAGGCGACGTGATCGAGCGGGTGCGCGGCATCGTCGGGCCCGGCTGCCGGATCGGCGTGGAACTGGACCCGCATTGCCATTTGACCTTGCTGCGGGTGCGGATGGCGGACTTCATCATTCTCTACAAGGAGTTTCCGCATACCGATGTGGTGGAGCGGGCCCGCGACCTGCTCGACATCATGCTGAAGACGCTGCGCGGCGAGGTGCGGCCGGTGATGGCGATGTATGATTGCCGGCAGATCGGCAGCTATCCCACCACGCTGCCGCTGATGCGCGGCTTCGTCGACCGGATGATGGCGATGGAGGGCCGCGACGGCGTGCTGTCGATCTCGATCGGCCATTGCTTCCCCTATGCCGACGTGCCGGAGATGAGCGGGCGCATCCTGGTGGTGGTGGATGGCGACAAGGCGCAGGCCGATGCGCTGGCGACGACTATCGGCGAGGAGTTCGTGGCGATGCGCGGCCGCACCGCGCCGGAGTATCTGGACATCGAGGCCGGCATCACCGCGGCGTTGGAGTTCAACGGCCATCCGGTGGTGATGGCCGATCCGGCGGACAATGCCGGCGGCGGGGCGCCGAGCGACAACACCAGCATCCTGCGCCGGTTGATCGAGCGGCGGGTGGACAACGCGGCGATCGGGCCGATCTGGGACCCGATCGCGGTGCGGCTGTGCTTCGACGCCGGGCTGGGGGCGGCGTTTCCGCTGCGCTTCGGCGGCAAGATCGGCCCGGCCTCCGGCCAGCCGGTCGATGCCATGGTGACGGTGACCGGGCTGGCGCGGGACTGCTGGCAGAGCTTCGGGCCGACCCAGGTGCCGCTCGGCGACTGCGCCTGCGTCAAGGTGGACGGCGTCGACGTGGTGCTGATCAGCAACCGCACCCAGGCGCTGGGGCTGGAGCTGTTCCGCAATGTGGGGGTGGAGCCGACCGCGAAGAAGCTGGTGGTGGTGAAGTCGACCAACCACTTCATGGCGGCGTTCGGCCCGATCGCCAGGCAGGTGCTGTATATCGACACCGATGGCCCGATTCCGCGCGATTACCGCAAGATTCCGTACACGCGGGTGCAGCGGCCGATCTGGCCGCTCGATCAACAAACCACACCCGGCCTGATTTATTGAAAGAATATTCCACAGGTGCTTGTCGCCGGCGCCGATAGCGCATTATCCTGCCCACTGTAACGCCACGCAACGCCGTGGCCGAGAACAGGGAGCCGGGACGATGAAGACGACACGCCGCTCGATCATGGCCGGCGGCCTCGCCGTTGCCGCCACCGCCGCGGTGCCGGGGATCGCCAGGGCCCAGGCCAGGCCGCCGGCCTCGCGCACCATCCGCGCCGTGCTGCATGGCGATATCCCGACCTATGACCCGATCTGGACCACGGCGAATATGTCCGCCTATCACGGCGGCATGGTCTACGACACGCTGTTCGGCGTCGACGAGCAGGACGTGCCGCATCCGCAGATGGTCGACAAATTCGGCGTCAGCGACGACAAGAAGACCTGGACCTTCGAGCTGCGCGACGGGCTGAAATGGCATGACGGCACCGATGTGACCACGGCCGACATCGTCCCCAGCATCCGCCGCTGGGCGGCGCGCGACGGCGCCGGGCAGTTGATGATGCAGCGCACCAAGGACATCTCGGCCAAGGACGCCAAGACCTTCAGCATCGTGCTCAACGAGCCGTTC
>DATJEA010000135.1:0-1670 GCA_035497095.1 Acetobacteraceae bacterium
CGGTGGTGGCGGCGCCGGCGTTGGTAACGCTGGTGAGGATGTCGCCCATCTTGGTCGTCAGCTGCGAACCGAAGGTGCCGAACGCGGCAACCACGGCCGCGATCACCACCGCCGCCACCACCGCATATTCCAGCGCGGTCACGCCGCGACGGTCGGACTTCAGGCTCTCGTATTTGGACATCAGATACAGCATGAACATCGTTCCTTGTTGTGCGTTGTCACAGCCATTGGACTGCGCGCCCGAAGCATCGTGAGTGATGCGTGTCGTCTCGGGTGACCGAATGTTTAGCCGAACAATCTTACGATGATCTTACAGATAGCGTTAATTGAAAGAACTAGGTCATATTTCCAAAATTCTTACAAACATTGATAAGTTGCTTTTTAAGCAGAAACACGAACGACCATCGCAGCTATATCTGCAATGGGCGGAATTTTACGAATTATTAGGAAATAGTTCTTCAGATCACCGGATCTGATTATCCGAATACGCAGGGGCGGCGCGATGTTTTGGCAGCACCGCGCCCTTCGCCCATCCCGCTGTCCGGCCGCTCAGTGCACCGCCAGCGCCGCGCCGTTGAGATGGATCGCGGTGTCGGCGATGCTCACGCTCACCGCCGGGTCGCGCACGATATAGCCGGCGCCCCAGACCGTGCTGATCAGCGCCCCGGCGCCGCCCACCGCCAGCCGCTTGCGCAGCCGGTGCATCAGCACGTCGATCGACTTGATCTCCGGCTCGTCCGGGTCGTTGTACAGCGCGTCCATCAGCGCGGTCTTGGTCACCAGCGCGCCCTTGCGCAGCAGCAGCAGTTGCAGCACGCGGAACTCGGTCGGCGACAGCCGCAAATCCTGCCCGTTCACCTGCGCCAGCCGGCTGTCCATATGCAGCTCCACCGGCCCGCAGCGCAGCACCGACTGGGTGAAGCCGCGCGCCCGCCGCCCCACCGCGCGCACCCTTGCGGCGAACTCCTCGGGCTCGCAGGGCAGCGCCACCACGTCATCGGCGCCGGTGTCCAGCAGCTTCGCCCGATCGCGCGCCGAGAGCACCCGCACCAGCGCCACCGCCGGCGTGGCGCAGCGCGCCAGCCGCAGCCGCCGGACGAATTCGAGGCCAGCCATGTCGGGCAGCGTGACGTCGAACGCGATCGCGTCGTAGCCATCGGCGCGCGCCCGCTGTAAGCCTTCCTCGCCGGTTGGCGCGGGGTCGACCGAAAAGCAGCGGACATCCAGCATGCCAGCCGCTTCGCTGGCCAATTTGCCGCCCGGCCCGACCAGAAGAACTCGCATGTGCATCACGTCCCGTTGCCCAAGAATGTCACCCAATGTCGCCTAACCGGCCAATCAATGGCTAGTCGGCCAGGAGGATGAGTGAAGGATGATGGCGCCCATCCCTGCGGATTAGGCTGTCTGCACAGGCGACTTTTTGCCGATTCGCGCCGATATGGAGGCCCTCGAACATCGTCCGGAGGGAGCACGCCGCATGTCCGCGCCAGCCGCACCATCCCGACCCGTCGCCGGCCGCCTCTGGCGTCGCCGGCGGCGGCCTGTCGGACGCCGTGGCAGCCGCGGCGTGGCGTCGCTGGAGTTCGCCATCACCGCACCGATCCTGCTGATCCTGATGGGGGCCGGGATCGACTTTGGCATGCTGCTGCGGGTGCAGGTCGTCATGGCCT
>DATJEA010000136.1:0-3115 GCA_035497095.1 Acetobacteraceae bacterium
CTGGGCGGGGTGCCGGCGGCGGCGTCTCCATTAGGGGAGCGGGGGCTGGCCGAGCGTGACGCGGTGGGGGCGCGGTTTCGGCGCGGCCAGGCGGTGCATGCGCTGTTGCAGCATCTGCCGGGGCTGCCCGAGGCGGCGCGCGGCGAGGCGGCGCGGCGCTGGCTGGAGCGCAGTGGGGTGGACGATGCCGAGGCGGTGGCCGGCGAGGTGCTGGCGGTGCTGGCGCATCCGGCGCTGGCGCCGCTGTTCGGGCCGCGCGGGCGGGCCGAGGTGCCGCTGACCGGGGTGGCGGGCGGGCAGGTGATCGGCGGGCTGGTGGATCGGCTGGCGGTGCTGGAGGATCGGGTGCTGGTGGCCGATTACAAGACCAACCGGGCGCCGCCGGCCGATCTGAGCCAGGTGCCGGTGCTGTATCTGCGGCAGATGGCGGCGTATCGGGCGGTGCTGCGGCAGGTGTTCCCTGGGCTGGCGGTGGAGTGCGCGCTGGTGTGGACGGTCGGCGGGGCGGTGATGGTGTTGCCCGACTCGCTGCTGGACAGCCATGCTCCAGGGGTGCGGGCGGCGGCTTGATCGGGCGGCGTGCCGCGCCCATTTTGCCGCCAACAGGTTCTCAAACGAAAGATCGACCCATGAGTGAAAATACCGTCCCGGTGACCGATGCCAGCTTCGATGCCGACGTGCTGAAGGCCACCGGCCCGGTGGTGGTGGATTTCTGGGCCGAGTGGTGCGGGCCGTGCAAGATGATCGGGCCGGCGCTGGAGGAGATCGGCGCCGAGCTGAAGGGCCGCATCACCATCGCCAAGGTGAATATCGACGATAATCCGATGACGCCGAATACCTATGGGGTGCGCGGGATTCCGACCCTGATCATGTTCAAGGACGGCAAGCCGGTGGATACCATCGTCGGCGCGCGGCCGAAGAGTGCGCTGAAGCAGTGGGTGGAGAAGGGGCTGTAGGCTTTACAGCCAGCGGCGGACGCGGGCCTGGTAGGCGCGGTAGGTGGGGCCGAATTTGGCGGTGAGATAGGCTTCCTCGCGGGCGATGACGCCGTGGCGGAGCACCAGGTACAACGGCAGCAGCATCGCCAGCACCCAGAGCCGGTCGAAGCCGATCGCCACCGCCGCCAGCCACAGCAGCAGGCCGAGATAGATCGGGTTGCGGGTGAAGCGGTAGGGGCCGTGGGCGACGATCGCCGTGGTCGGCTTGTTGGGCTCAACGCGGGTGCCGGCCTGGCGCATCACGGCGACGGCCCAGAGCGCCAGCGCGAAACCCAGCGCGAACAGGCCGCCGGCGATCCAGCCGCGCGGGGTGGCGGCCGGGACGAACGGCGCCGGCCACAGCCAGTCCAGCGCGAAACCGAGGGCGACCGCCAGCGCCCAGGCCAGCGGCGGCGGGATCAGCACGCGGGCGTTGTCGGCTTGGTCGGTCATCGGGTCGCGGCTCCGGTCTGGTTTCAGCCCAGCAGCACCGGCTCGCCCTGGCGGTTGAACGGCAGGAAGGCCTCCACGTCGCCGGTCTTGATCGAGTCGACCATGCGTTGCAACGCGGCTTCGATGTCGGCGGTGGCGGCGGGGCCGGGCAGGGCGGCGGTGAACAATACCGCCCAGTCGGGGCCGGCGCGGCGGGATTCTTCGACCAGGGCGGCGAAGCTGGCGAGTTCGGCGGGGGCTTTGTCGACGCACATCAGCGGCGCCAGGGTGCCGCCCTCGCCGGCCTCGAAGGCGGCGCGCTGGGCCGGGGTGGCGTGGTCGGGCAGTTCGGCGGCGGTGAACACCAGCAGCAGGCGCTGGTCGGCCTCCGCGCGGGCTTGCTGGAGCAGGTCGTCGAAGCTGGCGATGGTCATGGTGGGGTTCCTATAGCCCGGCGGTGCCGAGCCGCATGATAGCACGGGCGCAGGCCTGGGCGCGGGGGACCAGGCTGGACAGGTGCAGAAATTCCTCCGGGCTGTGGGCGTTGCCGCCGACCGGGCCGACGGCGCAGATGGTCGGCGTGCCGACGCCGGCGGTGAAGCCGGAATCGGCACAGCCGCCGGTGAATTCGCCGGCCGTCCTGAAGCCGCTGGCGGCGGCGGATTCGACGTAGAGTTCGAACAGCTTTTTCGCCGCCGGGGTCTGGGTGAGCGGCAGGAATTCGCCGCGGATGGTGAGGTCTGCCTTGGTGCCGGGCACGTAGCTGCGGGCGATGATGGCGGCGATTTTGGCCATGATGTCGTCGCGGTCGGCCGGCTCCACGTAGCGCAGGTCGATCTGGCCCTCGGCCCAGGGGGCGACGGTGTTCACACTCTGGCCGCCGCTGACCAGGCCGACGTTGAGCGTGATGCCGCGTGCGAGGTCGGTCAGCGCGTGGATCGCCTGGATCTTGCGGGCCAGTTCCTCGATGGCGCTGATGCCGGCCTGGAAGTTGCCGCCGGAATGGGCCGCCTTGCCGGTGATGCGGAAGGCGGAGAACACGCCGCCCTTGCGGCCGGTCACCACGTTGCCGGAGACCCGGCCGGGTTCGGAATTGAACACCACGCGGGCGCGGCGGGCCTCGGCCTCGATCACCGCGCGGCCTTCCGGGCTGCCGATTTCCTCGTCGCCGGTGAACAGCCCGACCAGCGGCGCCGGGCTGCCGCCGAATTTATGGAAGGCGGCCAGGATGAAGGCGTTCATCACCAGCCCGGCCTTCATGTCGGCAACGCCGGGGCCGTAGGCGGTGTCGCCGTCTATGGTGAACGGGCGGCGGGCGGTTTCGCCATCGGGGAACACGGTGTCGCGGTGGCCCATCAGCACGATGTTGCCGCCGGCATTTCCCCCCGCTGACCCACCAGTTGGGCCATCCCACGGCACCGGCGCGCGCAGGCAGTCGCCGTGTTTGGCCTGCGGCAGGCGCTCGACCGGGATGCCTTGCGCGGTGAGGAAGGTCTCGATCGCCGCACCGACCGCGTCGATGCCGGGCTTGTTGTAGCTGCCGCTGTCGATGTCGACCAGTTCGCGCAGCAGGTCGACCATCGGCTGATGCTGGGTGGCGAGCCAGTCGGTGATCTGATCGGTGGCGGTCATGCGGGGCCTCGTGCCGGTTTGCCGCATGATCGGCCGGATGCGCGGCGTCTGCAACTCGGTGGGGGCAACTCAGG